>CAJFMZ010000031.1:17516-21813 GCA_904393575.1 uncultured Sellimonas sp.
GATCTGATCGGTTTCCAGGGAGGCATTATCGTGGCATTGCTGATCGGTGTTGTGACTGCAAAACTGGATATTTTCTTTGAAAAGAAAGTCCCGGAGGTCATACGGCTCCTTGTGTCACCGCTTCTGACAACGCTGGTAAGTTCTTTCTTGCTGTTTATGATTATCGGGCCTCTGGGAAGAGGACTTGCCAATGGAATCACAAATGTACTTGTATGGATGACACAGCATCTGGGAGTAGTCGGGTATGCGGCGTTTTCCGGTGTACAGCAGTTAATCGTTATTACCGGACTACACCATGTATTTGGAGCGATTGAATCACAGCTTCTGGTGGATACGGGAAGAAACTTCCTGAATCCGCTCATGTCAGTGGCAATTATCGCACAGGGTGGCGCAGTGCTTGGTTATCTCGCACGAAACCTGAAAGATGCAAAGGCAAAAGAATTATGTATTCCTAGTTTTATCTCTGTTTTGTTTGGAATTACGGAACCGGCACTGTTCGGTGTGAACCTCAGATACCGTTATCCGATTATCGGAGGATGCATTGGTGGCGCAATAGGTGGGGCAGTCGTCTACTTCACTGATCTGGCGGCGCTTGGATTTGGAACCACAGTCGTACCTGGAATTGCGCTGGCGGATCCGGCGCACAATGGATATATCAATTACATCATTGCCCATGTGATTGCTTTGGCGGCAGGATTCCTCTTTGCGTTCCTGATTGGAATTGCATTTGACAAAAAGAAAACCATCGAGGCTTCTGTAACGCCTGCTGCAGCTGCAAGTCCACAACAGGGAAAGCTGGAAACCGTAGAACATGACACAGAAGCATCCAGGGCGGAGCTCCCGGAAGAAATCGGCGCGTTTGCCAATGGAGATCTGATTGGAATTGAGGAAGTCCATGACCAGACCTTTGCCCAGAAAGTACTTGGAGACGGGATTGCCATTGTTCCGGCCGAGGGAGCCATTTATGCTCCGGCGGACGCTGTTGTTGAAATCGTCATGGATACGAAACATGCATTGGGGATTCGGACAAAAGCAGGAAATGGGCTTCTGATCCATGTAGGAATTGACACAGTCAACCTTGGAGGAAAATATTTTACCATCCATGTCAGTCAGGGACAGCAGGTGAAAAAAGGCGATCTTCTTCTGGAGTTTGATCAGGAAAAAATCAAGGCAGAAGGCTATGATACGACCACCAGCCTGATTGTTACAGAACCGGTAGAAGGAAGCAGAATCGAAAAGGAATCAGATCAGCCGGTACACAAAGGTGACAGAATTGCGGAAATTGTGAAATAGGGGAAATGGAAATGAAAAGCGAAAAAGAAAGAAGAATCGCACAGGCTAAAGAGGCAGAAAACCGGCAAAAGGACAGGATTTTATCTTGTCCTTTCCGGATGAAGTATCACGTCATGCCTCCGGTTGGATGGCTGAATGATCCAAATGGATTATGCCAGTTTCAGGGAGTGTATCAGGTGTATTTCCAGTATTCTCCTTTGAATGTCAATGGTGGAGGTGGATTCTGGGGACATTGTACCAGCCGGGATCTTCTGCACTGGGAATACCAGGATCCGGTTCTGACAAACGACTGTCCGGAAGATCAAAGCGGAGTGTATTCCGGATCTGCCCTGATTGAGGATGGCAGAATGTATCTGTATTATACTGGAAATGTGAAGCTTCCTGGAAATTATAATTATATTGATAAGGGGAGGATTTCCAGTCAGATGATGGTAACATCAGAAGACGGGCAGCAGATGTCGGAAAAGACGGTAGTACTGGGAATGAAAGATTATCCAGACGATATGACTGCGCATATCCGGGATCCGAAGGTATGGAAAGAGCATGGAAAGTACTATATGATTCTTGGAGCGAGAAAGCGGAATTTTGATACAGGAATACGCCGGGATACCGGATGTGCACTTGTCTATGTTTCAAAAAATAAGAAAGACTGGAAACTGGATTACGAAATATTGCCGGATGAAAACTTTGGATATATGTGGGAATGTCCGGATCTGTTTGATTTGGAGGGAAAACGGGTTTTGTCCTTCTGTCCGCAGGGGTTAAGAGCGGAAAACGAACGATTTCAGAATCTGTATCAGTCCGGTTATTCTATTCTGACAGAGAAAATGAGCCCGGAGAAAGGATTCCGGGAGTGGGATATGGGCTTTGATTTCTATGCGCCACAGACATTTGAAGATGAAAAAGGCAGGAGGATTTTGATTGGATGGGCCGGAGTGCCGGATACGATGGAAGTGCACCGGAATCTGTCGGTGGATCATGGATGGCAGCACTGTTTGACCATTCCAAGAGAACTGCGTGTGGAACACGGAGTTGTCTGCCAGATGCCGGTACGGGAACTGGACTTGCTTTCCTGGAAACAGGAGGAGGGAAACGCTTGCTGTTTTGGAAGAGAAATGGTAAAGATAGAAGCGAAAATGCAGGGAGTTCATTTTGCCGATATTCGGATCGGAACTGGACAAAATGAATTGACGATTCATGTGGAAGAAGACCGTATCCGGATGGCATTTCTAAATGAAGAAGGAAAGCCGTCGCCATGTGGAGGAGGACGGAAGTCCCGGATCGGAAGGACAGCATCTCCTGTCAAAACAGTTCTGGTTCTGATTGATAATTCTATTGTGGAACTGTTTGTAAATGATGGTGAACTGGCGATGACATCCAGAATCTATCTGGAAGAATCAGAACGGTCTATTGCTGTGAAAGGATGTCCGGACTGCCGAATCTGGAAAGCAGAAGAATAAAAGGAAGAGAAGCTGACTTTGAAAAAAGCGAGGCTTCTCTTTTTTTGATGGAGATCTTTCATTTACATCAGAAGGAATTTCAGATAAAATAAAGAAGAACAAAAGAAGAAAGGCGGGAAAAAGTCATGTGCGGGAAAGGAGACCGAAGCTGGCAATATCAAGGATATATCATGCGCCCTGCAAAGGCGGAGGATGCAAATCCCTATTATGATCAGAATTACTGTCCGCTTGACAAAGAGATCATACGCATGACAGGGAGCAGAGAGTACTATACGAAAGAAGAGGTGGTGGAGTTTTTTCAAAATGCGGTACGGGATCCGCTGTACTTTTTCTTTCTGATTTTCTCAAAAGACGGTCAGATTGTCGGGGAAAGCGTTATCAATGAGGTAGAGAAAGAAACGAAAAGCGGTAATTTTAGAATTGCAATTTTTCGGGAGGAAGCGCGGGGGAAGGGACTGGGTTCCTGGGCAGTGAAACAGACCCGTGATTTTGCGTTTCAGGAGCTGAAGCTGCATCGGCTGAGTCTGGAAGTGTATTCCTTTAATAAAAGAGCGGAACATGTTTATCGAGAGGCCGGCTTTCAAATAGAAGGTATTCTAAGAGATGCTGTCACGGATGGAAAAGACTATGGAATGTGATTCTCATGTCGATTCTTGAAGAGGAATGGAAAAAAAAGAAGAGAGAACAGAGAGGCAACCGTTTGAAGGTGGCGGTGATTGGTCACAGCGGCTGCGGAAAGTCCACGCTGGCATCCTGGATTGCAAAACAGCAGGGGATTCCGCTTCTGCATCTGGACCAGGTCCACTGGCTTCCAGGATGGGTGGAACGACCAAAGGAAGAAGAGCGCCAGATGGTTCGGGAGTTTCTGGACAGTCATGATTCCTGGGTCATTGATGGAAACTATCACAGCATGGAATACGAACGTAGAATGAAAGAGGCGGACCGGATTCTCTTTCTGGACTTCCCGCGTCTTGTCTGTCTGTACCGTGCATGGAAACGAGCAAGGAGATACCGGGGGAGAACAAGAGACTCTATGACAGAGGGATGTACGGAAAAGCTGGATCTGGAATTTATTCTCTGGATCCTGTATCAATGTGGAGAAGGCCTGCGCTCAAAAGCGTGCTGGAAGCCTCGACACCGCACAGGTGATAAGGCCTGTAGACCAAAGACACAGTGCCGGCGTCATTGCTCAGGCATCCCTTGGTCGCCAGGATCATCTGAGAATAAGCATTTGTACTCCTTACTACCAGGAAAACGCCGCCTCCCAGTCCGGCCTCTCCTTTTTCATGAAGATTGGTCACAACCTCGATGACTCCTTCCTGGGTCAGGATACCGCCGTCCTTTTTCCCGCAGAGTACCATCGGGATCTCCGGAGTCCTTAAGATCTCGTCGTAGAGCAGGGAAGTATCCGGAACAAGCCCTGTGGCGTTGGCCGCGATCACCATCTCGCACAGATCGAAGCCTCCCCTTGGATCCAGTTCTTTTAAAAGATCCTTCCTTGCAGCCAGATATTCGCCCATCTTTTCCGAAGGCATGGTCTCCAT
>CAJFMZ010000032.1 GCA_904393575.1 uncultured Sellimonas sp.
TTGAGGACGCCCTTCTTGTGGGCAGCATGCTGATTACTCTGCTCCGGCATGCAGACCGGGTAAAAATTGCCTGCCTGGCACAGCTTGTCAATGTCATTGCTCCGATTATGACGTCCGACACCGGTGCATGGAGACAGACCATTTTTTATCCATTCCTGTACACCAGCCGCTACGGAAGAGGAACGGTTTTACAAACGCTTGTCAATGCTCCGGTATACGAAAGCCCTACTTATGGAGATGCCCCTTATCTTGACTCCGTACTCATCTGGAATCAAGAACATGAGGAACTGACCCTCTTCGCTGTCAACAAACATCTCCAGGAAGACATGGAGATCTGCTGCGATCTTCGTCAATTTGATGGATACCAGATTGCAGAACATCAGGTTCTCACACACACTAATCTAAAAGCAGTCAACACAGAAACCAGTCCTCTGGAAGTCGCACCTGTTTCCGGAACCAATGCAGAACTGGACTCCGGCAGGCTCCACGCCATTCTTCCAAAACACAGCTGGCAGATGATCAGAATGATAAAAAAATAACGATTTTGATTTTGGGGACGTGTACCTGTGCATCGGTACACGTCCCCAAAACTTTAGACAAAAAAAGAGTTCTGAACTTCATCAGAACTCTATCTACGTGGGTTAGAGGATTCGAACCCCCGACCTTTTGGTCCGTAGCCAAACGCTCTATCCAGCTGAGCTAAACCCACACAATGTAAAATTGTTTTGTTGCTTCAAATATCTGTTGTCCTCAGCAACAAAAACAATTTTACACGATCTTTTCTTATTTGTCAACTCTTTTTTTATATTTTATGTTTTATTTCATCTTTATTTCAGAAGTTCTTTCACGAATGCTTTCACCTCATCCATCTGTCCCGGCTGAAGTGCAGATTTGATGCTGAGTACCGGCTCTACGAGTTCCATATTTTTCATAGATTCGATGGAAGCTTTCATATGTTTTCCTGCCATTGGAGCCCATGTGCCGTTTTCCAGCAGTCCGATTTTCTTATTCTGTACGTTGAGTGCTTTCATATCATTGAGGAAATGCTCTACCGGAGCAAACAGTCCTGCATTGTATGTCGGTGCTGCGATCACAATGCGGTTGTACCGGAATGCTTCTGCAATCAGATAAGAGCAGTCTGTCACGGATGCATCGTACATTTTGATGTTTTTCATTCCCTGTTCTGCGATCTCTGCCGCCAGAACCTCTGCCGCATTTTCCGTGTTTCCGTACATGGATCCGTAGACGATCAGTACTCCGTCCTCTTCTGCCTCATAGCGGCTCCACTGGTCATATTTCTCAAGAAGCAGCTCCAGATCTGTTCTCCATACTGGTCCATGAAGCGGGCAGATCATGGCGATATCAAGACCTGCTGCCTTTTTCATAAGGGCCTGTACCTGCGGGCCGTATTTTCCGACAATATTCGTATAATATCTTCTCGCGTCTTCCATCCAGATGGCATCAAAGAAAATTTCATCATCAAAAATCGTTCCGTTTAATGCGCCAAACGTTCCAAATGCGTCTGCAGAGAACAGAATTTTCTCTTTAGATTCATATGTAACCATAACTTCCGGCCAGTGTACCATCGGAGCTGTCACGAAATTCAGCTCGTGCTCTCCCAGGGACAGCTTGTCCCCTTCCTTTACGAGAAGCGTGTGCTCCATCTTGGTTCCGGAATAGAACTGTCCGATCATCTGCATGGTCTTTGTGTTTCCAACCACCGTAACTTCCGGATATTTCTCGACGATCGCCGCAATATTGGCGCAGTGGTCCGGCTCCATGTGCTGAACTACGAGGTAATCCAGCTTTCTGCCATCCAGTACTGCCTCTACATTTTCCATAAAACGCTCTGCCACGGAGCTGTCCGCCGTATCCATCAGCGCAGTTTTTTCATCAAGAATCACATAAGAATTGTACGATACTCCTCGTGGGATCGGGAACATGTTTTCAAATTTTGCAAGTCTTCTGTCATTTGCTCCCACCCAATGAATTCCATCTGTTACTTTTCTAGTACAATGCATGTTTCACTCTTCCTTTCTTATGCCTTTTTCTTTTTTTCTCCATTGATGTTCCACTTTCCAATCACCTGGCTGACATTATATACTGTCACAAATGCCTGGAATTCGGACTGATGAAGATAATTTAAAAGCTGTTTGTATTCGTTTGGAGTCATAATCGCGACAAGCTCTGTCTTCTCTTTCCCGTCATAACCGCCGCGCGCCGTATAGAGCGTTGTCCCGCGTCCCAGCTCCTGCATGATGTATTTCTGTATTTCTTCATATTCCTCTGAAAGAATACAGATTTTTTTCCTCTTGTTGAATCCGTCGATGAAATAGTCCACCGCGATTCCATTTGCGTAGGTTCCCAGTACGCTGACGATCAAAGTTCCGATATCATAGACAAAAATCGATGTCACCGCTGTGATCAGTCCTCCAATCGTAACTGCTTTTCCGATATCCGCATGTGTATACTTGCTGATAATCTTTGCCACCACATCCAGACCCCCGGAGGATGCGTTGGCATTAAACAGTATGGCCTGTCCCAGTGCAATAATCAGAATATAGGACACCAGATCGTACACGCTGTTCCCCGTAAGGGACTCCGACACCGGAACCAGGTGCTCAAAAATCCATAAGAATATCGGAAGAAGAAGTGATGTGTAAATTGTCTTTGCACCAAATTCTTTTCCGATAAAAATAAATCCTGCAAGCAGCAGTACGACATTCAGAATAAATGTGATCGTGGACATCTGCATATGCAGAAGTTCAGCAAGGACCATCGCCAGACCGGAAACGCTTCCCACGACGATTTTGCTCGGCACCATAAAGAAGTATACCGCAGCCGATACAATCAGCATCGCAAACGTAATCAACAGCCCTTCTTTTACAACTCTGTTTTTCCCCATGTGTTCTTCCTCTCTTGTTGTACCTACCTGTCTCTTCTATATTATAGCAATCTTCCTTTGATTTACAACAGCAATTTCCTGTTTTTTTGTTCTTTCTCAGGTACGGATGGATGCCAGGTGTATGTGGTCCTCCCACTTCCCGTTGATCCTCAGATATTCCCGGAAATATCCTTCTTTTTCATAGCCGCACTTTTCCAGTACCCGCAGAGAAGCCTGGTTGTCCGGCATCACGTCCGCCTCCATTCGGTGAAGATGGAGCTCCTCAAATCCGATTCGTGTTCCCTCCCGGACTGCCTCGGTCCCAAGGCCAAGTCCCTGATGGCTTTGGCTGATGCGGTAACCAATCACTCCTGAGCAGAGGCTGCCGTACTGAATCTGGCTCAGGCTCAGTGTCCCGATCACAGTACCGGGTTTCCTCTTTTCAAACAGATAATAGGTAAACCACTCTTTTTTCTTCGCCTTCTCCTGCTGGATCTCCAGCCAGATTTCCTGAAATTCCGGGAGGTAAAATTCCTCCGGACGTTTCTCCTCATATCTTTCAAAGATCTTTCTGTTTTCCGCAAAAAAAGCAGCCGTCATCCGGGCAAATGCCGGATCCGCCAGCCGAAGGATCATCCGGTCCGTCGTATAACGCTTTCTCATTTCCTATCCCCGCACCAAAAATTCACTCTCTCCATCCACTGTTGGGATCTGGATCACTTCGGTTTTTTCTATCCGGATAAATCTGTCGGAATTCAACTCCTGAAACAGCCGTTCAATCATGACACCGTTCCCCTGCACTTCCATTTCCACATTTCCGTTGTACATGTTTCTCACCCATCCGGTCAGATGCAGATCTTTTGCCGCCTGCATAGCCCGCCAGCGAAATCCGACTCCCTGTACCCTGCCGTAAAAATATACATGCTTTCTGATCAACATTCCACAGACTCCCTTCTTTTCTTTTATTCTGATAACTGTCCGGCGCCTTCTTCCTGTAAGGCGCCTGCATTTATTATGCCACATTCCTCTTTTTTTTGCTATAATCTAACGGAAAGGAGTTTGAATTTATGAAACATGCATCAGATTTAAAGAAACAACTGTTATCGATACACCGGAAAAGTTACCCTGCTTATAAATCACTGAAGGGAATTTATGATTTTGACGATTATTCGCTTAGTATTGACCATGTACAGGGAGACCCCTTTGCGTCCCCTTCCCATGTAACCATCCGGATTCCTTTTTCTGTCCACAGGTTCCCTAAAACCCTGTATCAGACGCCGGAGACCAAGACCGCCTTTGAAGATCACCTTCTGAGACGCTTTGCCTCCCAGATCCGGAAATTCAGTTTTCAGGCAAAAGGCTCCGGGAAAAGCGGTCTGCTCTCTGTGAGCAGCTGCGGCCAGGAAATTCTCTCCCGCACCGCCTGCGAGATCTGCGCTTCCAGGGACAGCGCCCTGATCTTCCGCTTCCATATCGGTTTTCCGGCAAATGGACGGACAATCAATGCCACGGAGCTTGAAAAGATTCTGTTTGATTTTCTTCCTGCCTGTGTGGAACGCAGCTGCCTGTACCGGACCTGCGACAAGGATCGGCTTGTCAAAACCTTTGAGCTGGCAGAAGATCAGACCTTTATCCGTAGAGAACTGGAACGGCTCGGTCTTGCCGCTTTTGTAGCGGACGGCTCCATCCTGCCGCGTCAAAGTGGCGTATCAGACCTTCCGATGAAAGACGCAGTTCCGTTCTCCTCCCCGGAATCTCTTCGGGTTACTCTGACCCTTCCTCACAAAGGGAAGTTGTCCGGGATGGGGATCCCACGGGGAATTACGCTGATCGTTGGAGGCGGCTATCATGGAAAATCCACCTTGCTGAAAGCCCTGGAAACCGGAGTCTATCCGCATATTGCCGGGGACGGGAGAGAGTATGTCATTACCGATGAAACTGCAGTAAAGCTCCGTTCCGAGGACGGACGTGTCATCAAAAATGTGGATATTTCCCTGTTTATCAATGATCTTCCGAATGGCCGCGACACGACTTCCTTTTCCACACTGGATGCAAGCGGAAGCACGTCCCAGGCTGCAGGTACCGTGGAGAGCATCGAGGCAAAAAGCCGGCTGTTCCTGATTGACGAGGATACCTCCGCCACAAACTTTATGGTCCGGGATACCTTTATGCAGCAGGTCATCAGCCGGGAAAAAGAACCGATCACCCCATTTCTGGAGCGTGCAGCAGATCTCTACGAAAAAGCCGGCATCTCCACCATCCTGGTGGCCGGAAGCTCCGGCGCCTTTTTCCATATTGCAGATACCGTGATTCAGATGGACTGCTACCGTCCGGTAGACATTACCGGGAAAGTCAAAGCACTCTGCAAGGAGTATCCGCTTCCTGCTTCCTCGCCGTCTCCGTTTCGCATGCCGTCCTCAAAGCGGATCTTCGCTTATCCGTCCAGGAAACAGGCGGACCGGCGGGACAACAAAATCCGCCAGCGCTCCAAAGATGTATTTTCCATCGGAAAAGAAGAAGTGGATCTGCGCTATGTAGAGCAGATCAAAGACGCGGAGCAGACAGCCTCTCTTGCCCTGCTCCTTGGATATGCAAAAGAACATGATTCGGACGGGAAAAAAACAATCCCGGAAATCGCCGATCTCCTCTATACTGAGTTAAAAGAGAACGGATATTCCGGGTTTTTCAAACATTCCTATATTCCAGGAGGCTACGCTATTCCAAGACTTCAGGAAATTCATGCCTGTCTGAACCGCTGGCGCGGTGAAGCCCGCTAACCGGCGATCAGCTTGTAAAGGGCAATCAGCACAGAGAATACCGCAACCCCTTTCTTAAGGAGATCCGGTCGGATCAGCGCTGCATTCCTGCTGCCGGCCCATACCCCGATTCCATGGCTGATCAGGCTCAAAGGAAGAAGGAGCAGCAGCTCCTTGGGACTGCAGCCCATCCCATAGCCGATGCTGGACGGGATGGCTATGAAGACAGAGTCAAACAGTGCGATCCCCACCGCAGTCCTGACCGGAACTTTCAGCACAACAAGAAGTGGCATCACAAGAATCGGGCCCCCTGCCCCGGAAAGGGCACAGATCAGTCCGGTCACCGCCCCAAAGGCCAGCCAGAACAAAGGAGGAATCTTTTGTCCTGGCCGGTCATTTTTTTTGGTATCTTCGGACTCCTTCCGAAGCAAAATGGAGATGCCGGAAAGGAGAACCACCAGATACAGGATCTTTTTTACCATGTCCTCCTCAATCAGGAGATTGAGTCTGACACCTCCTATGGCTCCCACAAAACTTCCGGCACTGATCCAGACCGCCAGTTTCAGATCCAGATGTTTCGCCCGATAATAATTATAGGCTCCAAGCACTCCGGAAATCAGGAATGCAAAGAAACTAAGAGCGAGTCCCTGGACAGACGGCATTCCCAGAAATCCGGAATACAGCATAGGCAGCAGAAATCCCGCGATCCCGGTCATCCCGATCATGCCGCCAATCAGAACATTTGCAATAACAATCGTGATCAGATATTCCATCTTTCCGCTCCTTCTTCAAACGCAAGCGCCTCCCTGCGTATTCTTTCTTCATCCAGGGTGAGAATCTCACGATTTTTCATCAGGAATTTTCCCCCTGTGATCATATCTTTCACATCCCCTGCCCCTACACTTTCCAGAAGCGTATTGGACAGCTTTCCATGTACCCAGAGATGCGGTGCATCCAGATCAATCCCGATCAGATCCGCACGTTTTCCAACCGCGACTGCCCCCGGTTCTTCTCCCAGACAGGCCGCTCCCCCTTTGACTGCCATATCCAGGATGGTTTTTGCCGGCATGACTGCCGGCTCCGTAAGAGGCACCCCGTAGGTCACATTCATCACGGACCGGAAAATCCGCATTTCATTCCACATGCTTAATCCTCCGTGGGCCGCCCCATCCGTCCCAAGTCCCACAGGGATCCCTTTTTTCAACAGAGACGGAGTCTGCGGAACCGCTTTTCCACAGTTGCTGAACGGGCAGTGACAGATCCGGGTACCGCTTTCCCGAATCAATTCCTTTTCTTCTTCTGACAAAAGCAGGCTGTGGGCTCCCAGAAACCATGGCCCCAGTATGCCTTTCTCCTTCAAAAACTCATAAGGTCTCTTCTGGTATCTGGAAAGATACGGATGAATCTCTCCCGGATACTCATTCATATGAGCCTGAAGTGTCGTCCCTCTTTCTTTCGCCCGCGAAGCCGCCAGCTCAATCAGCTCCTCCGAGCAGGAAATCAGGGAGCGCAGGGAATAGAACACTTTCAGATTGCCTTTGCCATGATACTGATCGTAAAGGGCATCGGTTTTCTCGATGGCCTCTTCTGCCGTCATGGCAATCGTCTCCGGCAGTCCCTTTTCATCCATCGTTGACAGGGACAGCGCCCCTCGAAGCCCACTGTCCGCATAGACCTCTGCCGCCGCTTCCATATAATAGCTTCCCGCATCGATAAAGCCGCACGTTCCGCTCCTGATCATGTCCAGTGCGGCAAGAGACGCGCTCAGACGCATCTTCTTCTCGTCAAGCGTGCTCTCAAACGGCAGCATAATCCGCTTCCAGATCATAGGCATCTCGTCCAGCACCCGCCCCCGCAGAAGCTGCTGTCCCGTATGCATATGAGCATCAATCAGCCCCGGCAGGAAGAGTTTTCCCCGGCAGTCAGCCTGTTCCTTCGCTTCATAATCCACACACGCCTGCTCCATGCTTTGGATACCGACAATTCTGCCGTCTTTGACGGCAATCTCACAATCCTGCACCAGCTCCCAGTTTTCATCCAGATAATCCACATGCCTCAGCAGCAGATCGATCGTTTCCTTTTTCATAGCTGTATCCTCCTTGTCAGATTGCATTCGTAAGTGAAAGGACGAGCTGGGCAATCAAAGCCGAACCCAGGAAGGTTCCTGTCATGACGAGGATTCCGACAATTATCATCTTCCATCCCTGTTTCAGAAACGACTTGATCTGGTCGCTGATGGAGATTCCCGCAAACGCACCGACCATGGTAAGAGGCGCAGTAAAATTAATCTGATTCACCGCCTCAATGACCCCTTCTCTTACCGGACAGATCGGACTTGCAGCCAGCAGACCGATAATCGAACAATACGCGATAATCGGAAGCTTCAGAGGGATTACCTTGCTGACCAGAACCGCTGCAAGAGAGATGGCAAGGAGAATCAGGATTCCGGGAAGGGAATCCAGGAAATCCACATCAAATCCCACAAAATTTGCAAGGGCAATTCCAAGCCCTGCAACGATAAACATGACAACCCATTCTATATATCTCATCTATGCTTCCTCCACTTTCTCTTCCGCTTTTCTTGTCAACACTTCACTCGGCTCATGTCTGAGTTTTGCAAACTTTGGCTCCAGCCATGTATACAGCTTCTGACAGAGCGGAATCCCAACGAAAATCGCCACATAAATTCCCGTCAGCCCGGAAAGCGTCTCACTGGTACTTGCCAGAGCCGAGAGTTCCGCGGCCATATCCGGATATATCGCTGTAATACTTGCCGTCGCACTGGCCATCAGAATTCCGGCTCCCACGCCGGAAGCCATTCCCAGTGCGTACGGGTGAAAGATACCGGCTGCTGCCGTCATAGTCGTAAGGAATCCAAAATAGATCGTTCCTACCATTCCCCCAACCACATAAATGGAAAGGCTTCCTCTTGCCTCCGGAGAATCCGGTCCGAACATATCAGTAATAAGGGCAAGATTGGACTCCCGGTTAATGGAATGGGTCGCTCCAATCGCTTCCCGTTTCAGTCCCAGCAGCAGTGCAAATGGAAGCGCCAGGAAAATCGTTCCCAGATTTCCAATTTCCTGGAGCAAAAGAGCCGGTCCCGCCGAAAGGACTACCTCAATGCTCGCCCCTGCATTGACGCCAAGCTTTGCAATGAACGGACAAATCGCTACAATCACCAGACTGGACGCCGCCTTGACCTCCTTTTTCTTAAAAAACTTCAGCACTTCCGGGCCAGACACCACACCCAGAATCAGCGCATAAAAAATCGGGAACAAAATCAGTTTCCCCGGTCCCAGCGGAATCTCGATCTGTCCGATCGAATCGGCGATCACGATAAATACAAAAGCGGCAAGAAGAATCCGGTATTCATTTTTCATTCTTGCCTTTAATGACGGATATTGAAATCTTTCCTGTTTCATCTCTCATTCCTCCTGTGTTTTCTACCCGGACATCTTAGCACAGACTTTTTTTCCAAAAAAAGGACAAATGAGCTGTTTTCGACATTTTTTTGTAGTATACTGGAAAAAAACGGGGAATGAGGTAGCATTATGACACTGGAAGAATTGCGTGCCCGTGTACCGGAGCTGAATGAATATCTGAAATACATGCCGTCGGAACTAAATGACCGTTACTGGATCCACACCTATCCGGCCGGAACGATCATTCATCAGAAAGATGAGCTTCTGGAGTACTTCGGCATCGTCTGTGAAGGCTCCCACCGGGTGATCAATGAATTTGAAAACGGGAATATCTACATGATTGAGCGGAATGATCCGATCGATTTCGTCGGGGAAGTCACCATTCTGGCAGAAAAGCCACGGACCTCCGTGACGATCGAAACACTGACTGACTGCACGGTCCTTTATTTTTCCAGAAAGGATTTTGAAAACTGGATCGCAAAAGACATTCATTTTCTCCGCCTTGTTTCCCGGAAAGTTGCGTACAAGCTGTACCGTTCCTCTTACAACCGAGGCAGCAAGCTTTTTTATCCGCCCCAGTACCTGCTGCTTGACTATCTTGTCAAATATCTCGCCGAAGAACATCAGACCTCCGGAATGATTGCCAAGACACGCCAGCAGCTCTATGAGGAGACGGGCATTTCCGTCAAAACACTCAACCGCACCATTCAAAAGCTGAAAGCGGATGACCTCGTCAGTACAGTGAAAGGGAAGCTCTTTCTCTCAGAGTCTCAGGTCCGGTCAGCCCGGCTGTATTTGAAAGAGAAGAAACATATGAGTCGATAAAAAGGCAGCCGATACACGGCTGCCTTTCTGATAATATTCTTTATTTTTCGGAAAGATCCAGTTCTCTGACTCTGTTTCTCACCGGAAGGACAAAAGTCGGAGAAACAGAAAGCTCGTCTACTCCCATTCTGAGGAATGTCTCTGTCAGTTCCAGGTCTGCTCCGAGCTCGCCGCAGATACCTACCCATGCGCCTCCTTTATGTCCATTCTCAATAGTCATCTGGATCATACGGAGTACTGCCGGATGAT
Organism: uncultured Sellimonas sp.; assembly: GCA_904393575.1. Lineage (GTDB taxonomy): Bacteria > Bacillota > Clostridia > Lachnospirales > Lachnospiraceae > Sellimonas. The sequence goes on from CAJFMZ010000032.1 coordinate 10,140, forward strand.
GTGCATCATAGAATTCATCCAGCTTTGGATTCTGACGGTCGATAGCCAGAGTATACTGTGTCAGGTCGTTGGTTCCAATACTGAAGAAATCCACTTCCTGGGCAAGCTGTTCACTGATCATAACTGCTGCCGGAGTCTCAATCATGACACCGATCTCTACATCCTTAAATGGAACTCCCTGTTCTCTGAGCTCTTCTTTTACTTCTTCCATGATCTGTTTGATCTTCTTTACTTCATCCACGGAAATGATCATCGGGAACATGATGGAAATATTTCCATATGCACTCGCTCTTAACAGTGCTCTGAGCTGTGTCTTGAATACTTCCTGCCTGGTCAGACAGATCCGGATCGCACGGTATCCAAGAGCCGGATTCTCCTCTTTGTCCAGATCAAAGTAATCTACCTGCTTGTCCGCTCCGATATCCAGCGTACGGATGATGACCTTCTTCCCTGCCATATTCTCCGCCACGGTCTTATATGCATTGAACTGCTCCGTCTCTGTCGGATAGGTTTCCGATTCCAGATAGAGGAACTCACTCCGGAACAGTCCGATTCCTTCCGCATCGTTCATCAGAACCGCTGCCGTATCCGCAACGCTACCGATATTTGCATACAGATGGATTTCCTTACCGTCCTTTGTAATGGTCTTCTGTCCCTTCAAGGTCTTGAGAAGCTTCTGCTTTTCCTCCTCCTGAGCAACAGCCTTTTTCGCCTTTTCCACTTCTTCCTCGTCCGGATCAATAATGACGCATCCTGCATATCCATCCACGATCGCCATATGTCCATGCCACTCTTTCTTGATCGGAATCCCGATAATCGCCGGAATATTCATCGTTCTGGCCAGAATCGCCGTATGGGAATTGGAAGATCCATGCTCTGTCACAAAAGCAAGAAGCTTGGATTTGTCCATCTGGACCGTCTCACTTGGAGCTAGATCATCTGCAACCAGAATCACAGGCTCATCCAGATTTCCCATATCATTGTCACATCCGGATAATACGGCAACCAGACGTTCGGAAATGTCTTTTACATCAGCCGCACGCGCCTTCATGTAATCATCATCCATCTCCGCAAACATTTTAGAGAAGTTGTCCCCCGTCATTGCCACTGCATATTCTGCATTGACGCTCTGTGACTCAATCATATTCTGAATCGATCCATTATAATCCAGGTCGTCAATCATCATCATATGCACTTCGAAAATCGCCGCTCCTGAGTCGCCGACCTCATGCAATGCCTTCTCGTACAAACTCTGCAACTGTGCTTTTGCGGTTTCCTTGGCCTGCTCAAAACGTTCCAGCTCTGCTTTTGGATCATCGATTTTCGTTCTTTTTACCACTGCCGTATTCTTTTCATAAAAGAATATTTTCCCAATGGCCACCTTTCGAAAGATTGATTTTCCTGCGTATTTCTCCATACCGCTACTCTCCTTTTATTCATATATTCTTCGCCTTCCCGGCACTGGTTTGTTCCTGATTATTCAATCACTCCCGCTTCTTTTAGTTTCGTCTCAATCTCGGACGCGGAGATTACATTCTGGAGCGCAATCAGCTTTGCTCCCTGTTTTTGCGCATCCGCAAACATATCCGCAAAGTGCTGGGCACAGATCACAACATCATACTGCGGAGCAGTTTCCTTCCCCTCGGAAATCGGACAGTGATGCACTTTCCCCGGCTCTACGCCATGCTTTTTCAGCACCTTCTCCAATGACATCTGAGCCATGAGACTGGAACCTGCCCCATTCGCACAACATACTAAGAAATTTAAACTTCTACCTGCCATTTTTAAGCTCTCCTCTCTCATGTTATGCTACTTATTCTACCACAAAACACAGAATTTTTTAATCCCTTTACCAAATTTTGCTTTCATTTCTTCCATATATTTCTCATCAAAAACGCATTCCGGATCCATCCTTTGCTCAGGTTTTCTCTTTTGGAATCCCCTGCCCCTGGCCCATGGTTCCCGGTCAACAAAAAGATCCGGTCTATCAACTGTCGATAGACCGGATCTTTTAAAATAGAATCCCATTATTTAATTACCGATACTTTTTTCTTTCCCGTAAACAGTACCACAACACCGATCACAAAGATGAATACGGAGATAAACTGTGACGTCGAAAGCACTCCAACGCTTCCCCGCTCCAGATCCCCCCGGAAAAACTCCAGAATAAAACGTCCGATACTGTAAAAAATCAGATAGCATCCCGCCACTGTCTTTTCCTTCCTGGCATGCCTTGCGATCACACAGAGGACAATACAGTTCAGGAAATCCAGAATACTGGAATAAATCTGCGTCGGTATCAGGGGTACGCCATTTGGCGCAAAGTCAGACGTATGAAATGTAATCGCCAGATGGGAATGCGTTTCTTTCCCGTAGCAGCATCCTGCCAGAAGACATCCGATCCGTCCGAAACCTTGTGCCAGAGCAATAGCCGGTGCGATCAGATCAAAGTACTGCCAGAATCTTTCCTTTTTGATCCTGCAAACCACATATCCAGCCAGCACTCCGCCGATAATTCCTCCATAGACAACAAACCCTTCCATTTCATCCAGAATCACGCCCGGATCCTTGATAATCCGGTCCAGAATCGTCAGGTAGTACATTACTTTCGCTCCCAGCAGCCCAAAGACTACCGAACTTATAAAAAGTGTGAATACGATATCTGTATTCATTCTGTATTTTCTCGCACGGTACTCTGTCATCAGATAGGCCGCGATAAATCCGATTCCTATCATCAGTCCATACCCATGAACGGTCAGTCCGCCAATCGTTAACAAGTCATTCTTCATTGTCTCTCACCTGGTTACCGTAAATATTTATTCAAAATATTCGTTTTGTCCTTTCTCCCTCATTCTCTGTCTCAGTCTTCTGAGCGCTTTGCTTTCGATCTGACGGATTCTCTCTCTTGTCAGATGCATCTTCTGTCCTACCTCTTCCAGAGTGTAGACACGCTCTCCATCCATGCCGAACCGCATCCGGATAACCTCCTGCTCCCGCTCCGGCAGAATCTTTAAGAGCTCCTCAATCTCCTCGCCCACAATCGTTGAAATCGCCGCATTTTCCGGCTGCTGTGCATTACTGTCCTCAATAAAATTCTCAAGACTGCTGTCCTCTTCTTCTCCCACCGGTGTCTCAAGTGAAACCGGCGTTCTTGCATATGCCAGGATATCCCGCACTTCTTCCTCAGTCTTGTCGCCAAGCTTTGCCGCAATTTCCGCCGGAGTAGCTTCTCTTCCAAGCTCTGTCAAAAGCTCCTTGGCTGCTCTTCGAACTTTTGTAATATTTTCAGACATATGTACCGGTACACGGATCGTTCTGGACTGATCGGCAATTGCACGGATCATGGACTGTTTGATCCACCAGGATGCATAGGTGGAAAACCGGTATCCCTTTTGATAATCAAATTTCTCCACTGCCCTCATCAGCCCGATATTGCCCTCCTGAATCAGATCCATCAGCTGAAGTCCGTGTCCTACATATTTCTTTGCAATTGACACCACAAGACGGAGATTCGCCTCCTCCATCTTTTTCTTCGCCTCAAGATCCCCATCGGCAATCCTCTTTGCCAGCTCCTGCTCTTCCTCCGGAGTCAGAAGCGGGATCCGGTTGATTTCGTTCAGATACATTCTGATCGAATCCCCAGCGCTGTCCCCGTACATTTTAGAGTCCACTGTATCTGTCTCATTTTCCTGTATCTCTTCCTCCTCCGTATCTTCCAGAAGCCTTGCTTCCTCTTCCTTTATATCGTCCGGAGATAAGATTCTTTTCTTTTTTTTCTCTTCCACAATTCCCCTGCCCTTTCTTCTGCCTGAACCCTGCTATGTTGATCGAATCTGAAGTATGTTCTTCAGAGGGTATGTGCATGAACTCTCACTGCGCTTCTTTGTACAGACAATCAACAACAGCCGGCTGATCATCCAGCCGGCTGTCGCCATCTAGCTCTTTGAGCTGCCCGGTCAAAACCAGCATTGTCTTTCACTTTATTGTATCATGACTTGCTGATTTCATACAAGAATCTTATTCATTTTTCTTATTTTACCATTGCCATTCTCCCATTTACCGGAAGATTCGGAAGGTGTTCAAAATAAAACCGGTTTTCCCTGTCTGAATATTGCAGCTCTACCGGGATCCATCCTCTTGAAACATTAATATATAGATACTGTCCCGGTTTGATAATACTTCCTTCTTTCCCGCTCAGAGCCGATAATACGCAGACAGTTCCGTCATTTCCTGTTTTTAAAAATCCAATTAACAAAAACTTACCTCCTTGTCACAACTCTGTTCAGCTACATATTTAAAATTTCCTTTTTATAATACGAAATATAGCAAATGAATATGTCCGTTTTATGGATAAAATATAAATCATTTCTAAGATTTTCCTTAATACTATACAAACTATTTTTTTGTAGTATACTAAAGACAAAGGAACTCTGAGTGATTTTCTGATTCCGCCTGAAGGAGGGAAAGTGATGAAAAAGCGAATGAAACCCTGGACCATGTCCGCCCTGATTCTGGCTTTGTTGTGCTTCTTATCCGGATGTCGTTCCCAATCTCTTTCTTATGAAGGAAATCTCGGTTATGATCTTAGCAGTATTGATTATCAGACCATTTCCTACTGTATTTACCACTCCAATACGGAGGGACACATCTGGGAACCGCTGGCCACCTTCTCCTGTTCTCCTGAGAAAGGCCACTATACGGATATTCTCCTGGACAGCAGAGAAAACCATATCACCATCTCTCTGAATGAGCAGTATACCAAAATGGAAGGCTCGACAGCCTACTTTTATTCGAACCGACTCGATACTTATGAATTTCAGATCGATGGTTTCCAGGGTACCCTGAGCGGTTTCCAGAATTTTGAAATCAAGGACACCGAAGATGAGCAGCTTTACCGCCTTTATCCTGTCAATAATGAAAGCGTTGTAACCTTCTCCAATTCCAAACCGGATCTGACCCGTCCTTACGATGACCCTGGAGAAAATCTGGACAATATTCTGATTACCTTGACCATTGAACATGCCTGATCGGAATCGAAAAGACCTCACAGGCCATATCTAAATACAGACACTTCCCCTCCAGGGTATTCCCGGAGGGGATTTTTATGAACGCTTCCGCATTTCTACGGCTTCCATTCGAAGCGACTCCCCAACAGTTCCCAGTGTGGCGATACCATCGGCCCTGGTCCACTGGGTCCATCCGCTTCCCTGGATATGCGCCCTCCACTCAAAGTCTCCCTTCAGTCTTAGACATTCCAGACGTAGACTGTCTCCTATTGTTCCAATCACAGTATTCTGATCGATCTTCCCGTAATCCTTCCATCCTTCCTGCTGGATATGTGCCTGTGCATACACCTCCCCGCAATGCTGGCTCTTGATCCGGACCGCCTCCAGGCGTTTCTGCTGTCCTGTGGTCCCGGCTGTCATACCGTCAGCCATCCAGATCGTATCTCCCGTTCCCTGGACATGTCCGATATAAGCGATATCTGCCACTTTGATCTCCACTGCCTCCATCTGTCTGGATTTCCCTTTGACTCCTGCCCACTGTCCGTTTACACACCATTCGGACCATCCAAACTCCCGCTGGTGAACCCGGTACAGATAGACGGTGTCAGCCGATTCGATTTTCAAAGCCTCCAGCCTGCGGCTCTCCCCGACTGTACCAATGACGGTTTCCTTCGTAATATTTTTATAGGTCTGATCGCCTGTCTCCCTCATATGTACGGTTACGTCCATCTGCTTCACCGGCTGAATTCTCAGTGCTTCTATCCTCCGGCTCTGTCCGGTGCTTCCAACCATCGCGCCGTCACACTGCCATGCAGCCCACCCTGTCTGCCGGAGATGTCCCTGATAAGACACTTCCCCCATCTGGTTGTTCTGCGATTGAAAGATGCCGGCCTTCTCCTTCACTTCTCCATCCGGCTGAACCGGCTTTTGACCGTCTCCGGAATCTGAGACAATTCCTGCATACCGGTCCCATGCTGCCCTGTCACCATAAAATACAGAACAGTCCAGATTCCCATTATGTCCGTTCAGCCTGCCGACAGAAGTCCACTGCCACATAGCTATGGTACTCCACCATTTGACTGACGGCGCCTTTCCTGCCCCTGCCATATCAAAATTATAGTCTGGAACATTATCTGCATATTTTGCCACCCACAGTCCGTAGTTTCCCTTCACGACACTGGACCAATCATAGGAATTTACAACTGACTCCGACATATAAATCAACGGTTTACAGCCATATGCCTTCTCGACAAGCCGAAGCCATTGTAATGCCCAGCCTGTATCTGACGGTTCCTGATCCTCCCAGTCCAGAACCGGAATCGCCTTTCCTACATATCCCTTTGTATGTTTGATGAAATAATCTGCTTCCGCTTCTGCCCGGTTTCGCGTGTTTCGTGCAAAATGGTAAACACCCAGTTTTTTCCCAAGCTTCCACGCCTCCTGAAATTCCCCGTCACAATAGGGATTCACATATCCCGTCCCTTCCGTTGCCTTTACAATTAAAGCATCAAAATCCATTGCCGCCTGATTCATATCTCCCTGATGAGACGCCGCATCAATCACTCGTAACGTTGCCATTTTCTTTCACCTCTACTCCTTCTTTCCCATCTGCTTTACAATTTGATTCACATAGGTAGATGCCCCGGCAGTCAGGATTCCCTGTACTACAGCGGTGAAAACAGCTATGAAAAAATCCTGTCCATTGGACAATGGACATGTGGCAAGGATCCAGACCGCACACAGAAAAATTCCAATGCCACCCAGGATGAGGGGAATATACTTATCTTTCACCGTCTCTGACTTTTTCAATCCCGTCCCGATTATATACAGCACTACCACAACAACAGCCAGTTCCGGCTTTATATAATTGAAACTCTGATCCATCCTGCTTCCTTTCTTTTTTCGTTCATACTATTCTATGAAAGGAAAACAGAAAAGAATCTTGTCATAAACAAGGAAAACGAAGTATCGGTCTACTGGAATGAAGGAAAGAACTGCTCCGAAAGGACTGTACAACTTTGTACAACTTTTAAAAAAAAAGAAAAATGCCTCAAATCCACTGTTTCCATGGATTTGAAGCATTCCTCAGATCTGCCGCAAACCGGAATCGAACCGGTACGGGAGTATAAGTCCCGCAGGATTTTAAGTCCTGTGCGTCTGCCAGTTCCGCCACTGCGGCATATTTCACACAGACGTGTGAATGGGGCCTATAGGGCTCGAACCTATGACCCTCTGCTTGTAAGGCA
>CAJFMZ010000033.1 GCA_904393575.1 uncultured Sellimonas sp.
CCCATAGGATCACTCTCCTTCCTGTTCCGATAATTCCTGGGCAATCAGCCGGAAGATCTCTTCCCGTTTTTTTGAGACAAGGCTGCGGTAACCGCATCCTTCGATTTTTTCGTCAAACCCACAGATACTGTGATAAGGACAGTAATCGCATCCCGTGGATCCACCCAGCTCATACGGCTCTTTTTTTGCGTTTCCTTCCAGAATTTCCTCCTTGAGCTTCCTGGTCTTTTTCCTGGTATAGGACGAAAGAAGGCCAAATTCTTCCTTCGTGGCCGCTCTGGATGTTCTGGAAACGCTTCCGTCTTTATTACGTCCAAATGGTGCCGCCAGAGAACTTTTGGCTCCTGTATGGTCCAGATGGGCGAGCACATCCGGGTCCGAATTGACAAGCCCGTCCGGCCTCAATTCTTTTAGGATTTCCTCCTCGGCCTGCTTCTCATCGGTTTTGGAAACCATCGGATCCTTCATCTGGTAATAAAAGATGCCTGCCGGAATCACTTCTTTATTCGGATGCTTTTTCCCCTCCAGTTCCAGAGCCGCATTCATGTAGACCGCGAGCTGAAGCTGAAGTCCATAGTAAAAGGCGGTCATATCAAAGGATTTGGATCCTGTTTTGTAATCCGTCACCTTGACATACACCTGATCCCCGCTCTGACATGTATCAATCCGGTCGATGACGCCGCCTCCGAACCGGACCTCCGTACCGGTCTGGCTGAAATCTCCAATCTTCTGCTGTCTGAGAAGCGCCCAGACCGTCCGGTCCACCAGCCGCTTCATCCTCGTAATCAGGTATTCTCTTCTCTTTGTGCTGTACAGCACCGTGTTCTCATAATCCACGATACTTTCTTCCACACAGGCATCCACCATCTCACGGCGCATTTCATCTGTAATTTCCGTGACCGGAACCGCCAGCTTTTCTGCCTTTCCTGCAAAGTGCTCCATAGCCTTGTGGAACAGATTTCCCCAGTCCAGCGGTTTGAATTCATATTCCTGCCGTTCCCTTAACCGCAGGCCGTAGGCCATAAAATGGGCAAATGCACAGGAGGCATATTTTTCCAGCCTGGTTACCCCTTTGTCGATTCCTTCCCTGTAGAGAATCTCCGCCGCCTTCCTGGACAGGCGGTCATCTCTCATCCGGTAAAAATGCGCGTCCATCACATTTTGAAGCTTCCTGCGAAGCTCCGGATCTCTCATGTGCCATGCATAAAGCTCCTGCCACTTTGGATCCTGTGTCTCCCCGTTTTGCAGTCCGAAGATCAGATATTCCAGCCCGTTTTCTCTCGTTATTTCCGTCTCCTTCAGCGGCCTTTCCTCCTCCTTTTCCACAGAAATGTCCGGAAAGAGTTTCCTGAGATCCCGGATCAAATAGGAAGGACGAAGGGAGGTTCCCTCTGCCGAAACGGACGCATAGGACAGATACAAAAATTCCTGGGGTTTTGTCAGCATCATATACAGGTAAAATTTCTGGATATAGGCCTGTTCTTTCCCTCCGGCCGAAAGCTTCGTCCCTCCGGCCTGTATTTTCTCTCTGTCGTACTCGGAGAGCAGCCCTCCCGAACCAAGCTGTCCCGGAAGGAACCGGTCATCCGCTCCAAGGAAAAACAGTACCTTGATATCTTTCAGCCTCGTCCGCTCCATATCTCCCGCCATCACTTCATCGATTCCCGGCGGGATCACGCCGACTTTGGCCTCCTCCAGTCCTGCATCCAGAAGACTGCCGTATTCTTCCAACGACACCTTCTCATTCCCAAGAAGTGCCACAAACTTATCAAACAGATCAATCACAATCCGGTACACCTGGGAATATTCTTTTGCAAGCGCCATATTCCCGGTCTCTTCAAAGAAGCGCTCCTGTTCCTTCACCTTTTCATACATACTTTCCTGAACAAGAAAATCATACAGTGCCTCCGTAATATCCTGTACCGTCTTTTTTTGCTGTTTCAGAACGAAAACGAGTCCGTCCAGCTTTTCCACAAAACGGACACGGAGATGATTGACTTCTGCAAGCTCTTCTTCGCTCATTCCTTTGCTCTTCCTGATCCAGGCGCTCTGCCACTTTTTATATCCCCGGATGCCAAGGGCCAGCACATAATTTTCCATTGTATCCACTTCCGAAGCCGAAAAGCCGCAAAGCCCTGTCCGCAGAAACCGAAAGACGCTCTCATAGGTAAAGCCTTTCTGGATCATGGCAGTCACGCTTCTCACGTATTCTACAAATGGGTTCAGCAGGACACTGCGTTTCTGATCCATGAAGACTGGTATACCGTATTCAGAGAAAACCGTCCGGATATCATCGGAATAGGCGGACAGATCCGGCACGATCACCGCAAAATCCCGGTATCTCCATCCATTCGTCCGGACAAGAAAACGGATTTTTCTCGCCGCCGCTTCCACTTCCTTCTCCGGCGTTGCCGCATGGCAGATCTGAATCCGGTCCTGTTGCTGTCTGTACTGCGCTTTCCGGTATCGGAACAGATGTTTTTCCAGAAAGGCCATAGGCTCATTCTCCCGGAACCGGTACGGTACGTCTCCCTCCATCCAGATGGGATCTTTCACCGGAATCCTTCGTTCCCTGCAGATCGCAAGCAGCTTTGTCGTCATTTCCTTGCTCAGGGAAAACAACTGATATGGGCCCTGATAGAGATAGGGATTTTCCTCTTTTGGGATCGTCACTGCCGCCCGGATCTCCTCACACACTCCAAGGAGCTGTTCCAAAAGCCGGTTCTGGACCGGTGTAAATCCGGTAAAACCATCCAGTACAAGAATACTCCCCCGAAGCATCCTGGAATCCGGGACCTGTTGGCAGAGCAGATCCAGAATCTCCTCCCTTGTAATGTACTTCTCTTCCAGATAGGCATAAAACCCTTCGTAAACCTTTTTCAGATCGGAGAGCTTATAAAAAAGGGACGTTCCCTCTCCTGCCTGTTCCATCATCCGTTCCAGTTCCTCTTCACCGATATCGTACTGGGTAAATTCGGAGATCACAGATTTCACTTCGCTGATATAACCTTGCCGCTTCAGATTTCCTTTTAAAACCGTCAGCTCATCCTCGTAGTCCCCTGCGATTTTCCGAAGAATCAGGTTCTTCCCCTCATCATCCAGCACAATTCTTTCCTTTCCTCCGGTCTCTTCCAACACCCGGTAGGCGAGCCGTCCGAAGCTCAGCACATCAATATTCATAATCGCATGTTCCGGACTTGCCTTCACCAGCTCCTGCTGGGCCTGCATGGAAAACTGCTCCGGCACAAGGACAATGTATGTCTTTTCCGGATTGGCAGCCGCCTCTTCTACTGTCTTTTGATATAGAGAATGGGACTTCCCTGAACCGGAACTCCCAAAAATAAACTGTAATGCCATGACATTCTCCTAATTCACTTTTCCGTAGAGCTCTCTTGGAACAAATCCTTCGATATAGATTCCCTCCGCCCGATACTCTTCTTTGCTCACTTCTCCATATGCACGGATCATCTGGATTTTCCCTGCCTCGGCATATGGATACAGCCGTTTGATCTCCATTCTCTGTTCCCGGATCCAGTTCTCCAGGAGCTCTTTTAACGTATCCAGTCCCTGCCCTGTCCTGGCAGACACTACCACTCTTGCATCCGACTTGAAATCCCGGATCACTAGATCTTCCCCTGCCTTATCACACTTATTGAATACTGTGATGACAGTCTTGTTCAGAACACCCAGTTCTTCCAGTGTCTCGTATGTCACATACATCTGCTCGTCCATCTGTGGATTGGAAAGATCCGCCACATGCAGAATCACATCCGCATATTTTGCTTCCTCCAGGGTACTTCGGAACGCTTCAATCAGGTTGTGAGGAAGCTTGCTGATAAATCCTACCGTATCCGTGAGCAGAATCTTCTGATTTCCCGGAAGAGTCAGCACTCTCGTGGTAGGATCCAGTGTTGCGAACAGCTTGTCCTCCTCCAGCACTTCTGCCCCGGTCAGGGTATTTAACAGGGTGGATTTCCCCGCATTTGTATATCCAACCAGCGCACAGACCGGCATATGATTCCGGTTTCTTCTCTCTCTTGTCACTTCCCGGTGTTTCCGGACCTCGCTTAATTCCCTGTTCAGATGAGCGATCCGGCTCTTGATCAGACGCCGGTCCATCTCCAGCTTTTTCTCTCCGGGTCCTCTGGTCCCGATTCCTCCTCCGAGCCTGGACAGACTCTTGCCAAGGCCCGTCAGCCTCGACTGCCGGTATTTCAACTGGGCCAGCTCCACCTGGATCTTTCCCTCCCTGGTCGATGCCCTGGCTGCAAAAATGTCCAGGATCACCAGTGTCCGGTCCATGATCTTGCAGTCCAGCACCTGCTCCAGATTGCTGATCTGGGCTGGGCTTAGCTCATCGTCACAGACAATGCCGTCCGCCTCTTTCTCCCAGACAAGCCATTTCAATTCATCCAGCTTTCCGCTGCCGATATAGGTACCCGGATGAATCGCGTCTCTTAGCTGGACCATCCGTCCTGCCGTCTCGGCTCCCGCCGTCTTTACCAGCTCATCCAGCTCATCCAGCGACCGTTCCGCCTTCTCCAGATCATCCAGAGCCACCGCCACGAGGATCACCTTTTCCTGTTTCCTTCTTGTCTCAATCATTCATTTCCCGCCTGTGTTTCTAAAAACTCTGCCTCTTTCTGCACATCCTCATCATCCGGCCAGGACTGAAGATATGCATCTGCCTTTTCCTTTGCCTCGCTGTACTTCTGCGCCTTTTCCAGTGCAAAGATCTGGTTGTACGCCATTTCCTTTTTCAGGTCATCTCCGGCGCCGTCCATCTGACTGCCGGTCTCAAAGCAGGACGAAGCCTTCTCATACTCACCTGTATTCAAATAGGAAATCCCCAGGAGATTATAAAGCTCCGGCGTCTCCCTGACCCCCTTTTCCAGCGCTGTCTCAAAAGTCGAGGCCGCCTTGTCATACTGTTCCAGCTCGTAGTAGCTGATGCCAAGTCCTCTTAATGCTTCCTTTTCCATGTCAGCATCCTTGGAGGCTTTTTCAAAGACCTCTGCCGCCTGGTCATATTTTCCTTCCTTAAGAAGAGAGGTCCCTTTCTCAATCTTCGTGCCGCATCCGGCCAGCATCACAGCCAGCAGGGCTGCCGCCGCCACCATTCCAAACCGCTTTTTCATTTCCCTTATCACCCTTATCTTTCTTATTCTAATACATGCTCCATTCCCTGATTCATGATGGTCTGAATATGATCATCCGCCAGAGAATAAAAGACGGTCTTCCCCTCACGTCTGTTCTTCACCAGCTTCATCTGCTTTAAAATACGCAGCTGATGTGAAATTGCCGACTGTGTCATATGCAGGACTTCCGCCAGATCACAGACACAGAGCTCCGACTGAAACAGCACATAGAGAATCTTTACTCTGGTCGGGTCCCCAAAAACCTTAAACAGAGCAGCCAGATCTTCCATCGTCTCTTCTTTTGGCATCCGCTCCATCACCTTCTTGATGCAGTCCCCGTGAATCTCCATACAGTCGCAGCACTCTATCTCTGTACAATCAATCTTTCTGCTCATATATCATACTTCCCTTTCTTCGATCGGATCTATCTGCCAGTCAATCGGCTCGATCCCCTGGGCCTCCAGAAACCGGTTCGCCTGGCTGAAAGGCCTGCTTCCGAAAAATCCTCTGTATGCCGAAAGGGGACTCGGATGAGGAGCTTCCAGAATCAGATGCTTCGGATTGTGAAGCATGGCTTTCTTGGCCTGGGCCGGTCTCCCCCAAAGCATAAAGACGATCGGGCGGTCCTGTTCATTCAGCTTTCGGATTGCCGCATCCGTAAACTCCTCCCATCCGATTCCCTTGTGAGAATTCGCCTGATGGGCCCGGACAGTCAGTACCGTATTCAAAAGCAGCACTCCCTGCTTCGCCCACTTGGTCAGGCAGCCGTGATTGGGAATCGTACATCCCAGATCATCGTGAAGCTCCTGATAAATATTCACAAGGGACGGCGGGATATCCACGCCCGGCTTTACTGAAAAACAAAGCCCGTGGGCCTGTCCCTCCCCGTGATACGGATCCTGCCCCAGTATCACCACCTTGACCTCGTGAAGGGGTGTCAGATGGAACGCGTTGAAGATATCGTCCGCCGGAGGGAAAATCCGCCTCGTCCGATACTCCTCATTGACCGTCTGAAACAACTTTTTATAGTAAGGCTGGCGGAACTCATCCTTCAGAGCATCCAGCCAGTCATTTTGAATCGCTGCCATAGCCTTCTCCTTTCCTCAGAGTCTGACCGGGATTCCTCTGTCCCGGAGATACTCCTTGACTTCCCGGATGGTAAGCTCTTTGTAGTGGAACAGAGACGCTGCAAGAGCCGCATCCGCATGTCCCTCGGTGAATGCGTCATAAAAATGGGACAACTCCCCTGCCCCTCCGGAAGCAATCACCGGTATCGACACAGTATCCGCAATCTGTCTGGTCACATCCAGATCATATCCGGCCTTTGTCCCGTCTCCATCCATGCTCGTCAGAAGGATTTCACCTGCGCCGCGCCGCTCTGCCTCTGCTGCCCACGCTACCGCATCCAGTCCGGTATCGATCCTTCCTCCGTTTTTATAGACGTTCCAGCCGCTTCCATCCTCCCGCTTTTTGGCGTCGATGGCCACTACCACGCACTGGCTCCCAAACTTGTACGCCGCGTCCGAAATCAGGTCCGGTGTATTGATGGCTGAGGAATTGATGGAAATCTTGTCCGCGCCTGCTCTTAAAATGGTACGGAAATCCTCCACTGTACGGATTCCGCCGCCCACGGTAAAGGGGATAAAGACATTCTCCGCCACCTTCTCCACCATATCTACAACTGTCTTTCTTGCATCCGATGATGCTGTAATATCAAGAAAGACCAGCTCATCCGCTCCTTCTTTATCATATATCTTTGCGACCTCCACCGGATCTCCCGCGTCCCGCAAATCCACAAAGTTGACTCCTTTTACAACACGTCCATTATTCACATCCAGACACGGAATGATTCTTTTTGTAAACATCTTACGCTTCCTCCCGTCTCTCTATGAAATTTTTAAGAATCCGAAGCCCCGTCTCCCCGCTCTTTTCCGGGTGAAACTGGCATCCGAAGACATTTCCTTTCTCCACCGAAGCATGGATCGTCACGCCATACCGGGCAGTGGCTTTCACAATCTCTGGATCTTTTGCCTTCAAGTAGTATGAGTGGACAAAATAAACATATGGATTTTCTTTCAGTCCCTCAAACAGTCTTCCGTCATGCGAACAGGACAAAGAATTCCATCCCATGTGGGGAATCTTAAGCCCTTCCGCTTTCGGAATCCGGACAATCTCGCCTTCCAGAATCCCAAGTCCTTTCACTCCCGGACTCTCCTCGCTTGATTCAAAGAGCACCTGCATTCCAAGACAGATACCAAGCAGCGGAATCTTTTTCTCTACCGCTTCCCGGATCACTTCTGTCAGTCCAAAGGTTTCCAGATTGTGCATCGCATCCCCGAAAGATCCCACTCCCGGCAGGATGATCCGGTCCGCCTTTACTATTTCCTCTCTTTTCCGTGTGACAACGGGCTTCTCCCCAAGATAGACAAGCGCCTTCTCCACGCTTCTCATATTTCCTGCGTCATAATCAATCAATGCAATCATTGTTATCCACTCCTTATCTTTCTAAGTTTAACACACCCCCTCCAAAAAGAAAACGTAAAAATGCGGGACCCGCCCGCATTTTTACTTTTTGTCCAGCTCGAACCAGAACTGGACTCCATTATCATAATTTTTCACTCCATATTTCTGATGGAAAGACTCCATAATGGCCTTCACAATAGAAAGACCGATTCCGTTTCCGCCGTATTCCCTTGTCCTGGCCTTGTCCACCTTGTAGAATTTTTCCCAGATATGCTCTATATCCTCCTCCGGGATTGGCTCCCCGGTGTTAAAGACGCTGATACGCACCTTACCGTCCGCATCTTCAATCCGGATATCGACAATCTTTTTGTCATCCACATGGTTCAGCGCATTGCTCACATAGTTGCGTACAACCTGTTCTGCTTTGAACTCATCCGCCCAGACAAAAACCGGATCCTGTGTGTTCATGCGGATATCCGCTTCCTTCTGTTTGGCCAGAATCTCCAGGCTCTGCACAACACCCCGAATCAGGCTTGTGATATCAATCCGCTCAAACTGGGTGTCATCTTTCCCCAGCTCCAGCTGATTCAGTGTCAGAAGATTTTTCACCATCCGGTTCATCTTTCCGGCCTCATCGATAATCACATCGCAGTAAAATTCCATGCTTTCCGGATCGTCCGTGATCCCGTCTTTGAGCCCTTCCGCATAACCCTGAATCAGCGCAATCGGTGTTTTCAGCTCATGCGAGACATTCCCGATAAATTCTGTCCGCATCGTCTCTACCTGTTCTTTCTTTTTGATGTCCTTCTGGAGCTCATAATTGGCTGTCTTCAGCTCTGAAATCTTCTCCTTGAGTTCATCTGACATGGTATTAAAACTTTCCCCAAGAATTCCGATCTCATCCGCTCCTCCTCTTGTATACTTTGCATCAAAATCCAGCTTTGCCATCTTTTTCGACAGTTCGGCAAGCTCCAGAAGCGGCTCCGAAATCCTACGCGAGAAAAACCAGACCAGAATGATGCCAACACCAAGAATCAAAATGCCGATATAAAAAATAAACTGGTTGGAAATCGACACATTGGAGCGGATGCTCTCCAGAGAGCACCGCATCAGAAGATAGTCGGAATTATCAAACTGTGCCCACATTTCCAGGTACTCCCCGCCATTCATGACGTCCCTTGCCCTGGTGATCAGATAATCCCCGCTGTCAAGTACCGGCGGCTTGCTGCCAAACAGATAATTGCTGACCTGATCTTTCAGCATATTCACATCATAGACATTTGCGTACCGCACTTTCCAGGAGCTGTCCATCAAAAGAATGGAAACATTGTTCTTCTCTGACATCCGGTTCAGCTTCAGGATCTCTGTGTCATCTCCCAGCAGATTATTCTCCTGTACCTTGCAGATCTCCTTATAGATGCTCACCAGATCTGACCGCTTATTTGCAACATAGAACCACTCTGCGAACATTCCGTTTACAAAGACGAGAAGAATCAGTAAAAATAAAATCAGCCCTGCGAAGATGACCATCATCTGTTTCCGGATCGAGAGTTTGGCTGAAAATTTTTTCATGATTTGTTAACCTCGAATTTATATCCCATGCCCCAGATCGTATGAATATACTCCCCTTTGTCTCCCAGCTTGTTTCGAAGCTTCTTTACATGGGTATCAATCGTCCGTGCATCCCCGAAATAGTCATAGTTCCAGACATTATTGAGAATTTTCTCCCTGGACAGGGCGATCCCCTGATTCTCCATGAAATAGGTCAAAAGCTCAAATTCTTTGAAGCTTAAATCAATGGTCTTTCCATCGATCGTCACAATGTGAGCCGCCTTATCAATCTCGATGCCTCCGGCCGACAGCGTCTGATCCATGGAAAGTCCGCTCGTCCTTCTAAGAAGCGCATTGACACGGGCCACCAGAATCTTTGGACTGAATGGTTTGGAAATATATTCATCGACTCCAAGTTCAAATCCGTTCAGCTCATCCTGCTCCTCTCCTCTTGCCGTCAGCATGATGATCGGGACTCTGGACTCTTTTCGGATTTCCCGACATACTTCCCATCCATCCATCTTCGGCATCATCACATCCAGAATGATCAGCCCGATATCCCGATTATCATAAAAAGCATCCAGCGCCTCCATCCCGTCTCCGGCTTCCAGCACCTGGAATCCTGCTCTTTCCAGGAAATCCCTGACGAGCTTGCGCATCCTGCTCTCATCATCCACTACTAGTATCTTGATCTGTTCCATAACCGACTCATCCCTTCTTTCCGGTCTTTTTTTGTATTTTAGCAGATAATTATGTCCTTTTTGTGTACATCTCTCATTTTCTCTTTCCGCCCTCATCCGGTTCTCTGCTGCTTGTCAGCGTCTTTCCATCGCTTGTAAAGACAACCGTTCCCTGTCTGTCCGTCCGAAACACCCCGGCTCCCAGTTTTCTCACTCGCTCCATTACTTTTTCGTGAGGATGGCCGAATTCATTTCTCGTCCCACAGGTCACTACTACATAGGACGGCGATACCTCCTTTAAAAATCTCCAGGAATTGGCATCCTCACTCCCATGATGGTTCAGTTTCATGACATCAGAGCGCACCAAAACCCCGGATGCAAGGATCTCTTTTTCTACTTCTCTGCTGATATCCCCACACAGAAGGAAACTGTGTGCCCCGTTTGTCAGGCGGATTCCAAGAGACGCATC
The DNA here is from genome assembly GCA_904393575.1 of uncultured Sellimonas sp. Classification (GTDB taxonomy): domain Bacteria; phylum Bacillota; class Clostridia; order Lachnospirales; family Lachnospiraceae; genus Sellimonas. Next base: position 10,302 of record CAJFMZ010000033.1, read on the forward strand.
ATTCACATCTTCATACTGCCTGTCAGAATCCGGCGTGACAAATACAAATCTTCCGCTTCCAATTTTATAATTCTCCATACAGTTTGGATGTCTGGTCCGGATGTGCTTTTCTTCCAGAACTGTCAGCACATCCCGAAAACTTTCGGTATCGTATATTTCCTCCGGAAGGAAGCAGATTCCTACCGGAAAGGTTTCCAACACTGCATCCATTCCTCCAATATGATCAATATGGGGATGTGTGGCAATGACATAATCCAGCTTCTCAATCCCCTGCTCTTTTAAATAGGAAACAACCATGTCCTCATCCTCATTGGTTCCGGCATCGATCAGCAGATTCTCTCCTTCCGACTTTACGAGAATACTGTCGCCCTGTCCCGCATCCAGGAAATGCACTTCCAGTGTTCCAGGATCCGTATGGCTTTGCTCCATCTGCCGGGTACCGGCTTTTTCGCCCAGAATCCAGATGACCGCAGCACATGCGACAGCCGTCAGAATCAGCAGACAGATCACAATCTTTTTCTTTGTTTTCATACATCATCCTCCTGGAAACTCCGTTTCTTTTTATTGTATCTTGGTACTTTCCAAATCATTCAGATGATGTTTATATTTTCTTAAGTTCTTTTATAAATCCTTCATCGGGGAGACATAAATTACTCACATTTGTGAGCTATACTAGAGTCATCTTCAATGAAGAAGAAGACAACAGTCGGGAAGAGTTCCTAATTCCTTCTGATTGTTGTCCTTCGCCTAAGACATTTCGTTATAGTTTGTATAGATTTTCTCTCTTCCTTCAGGAGCCGTCAGGACGGCTCCTCCTTTTTTTGCCGGAAGTTCCGTAAATCGCAAAAAACAGCAGGCGTTCTATCCTGCTGTTTCTGCTTTGGATCAAATATCTGATCCGTCTTCTTCTACTATAATCAGATGCTCTTCCGACTTCATGCTCTCATCCGGGCATCGGTCTGTAATGATCTTTGCATCCCGGAAGCCGCCGAAGCTTACGGGACTTGTCTGAAAGAACTTACTGTCATCGCAAAGCACATACGGCTTTTGTGTGTGTTTCATCGCACATTCTTTGATCATTGCTTCGTTGATGTCCGGCGTCGTAAATCCTGCGCTCCTGCTTACTCCGTTCGTCCCGAAAAATCCTTTTGTAAAATTGTATTTCTGAAGATTGACATACGCTTCATTTCCTACAATCGCCTCAGTGGCGGCTTTCAGCTCGCCGCCGATCAGGATAACCCGGAACCCGTTTGCCGTCAGCTTTAAGGCATGGGATACGGCGTTGGTCACGAAGACCGCTGATTTCTCCGTCAAAAACGGAATCATGTATGCTGTTGTCGATCCGGCATCCAGATAGACAAAGTCCTCCGGCTCCACAAGAGCGGCCGCATATCGGGCGATGCGGATCTTTTCTTCTTTTTTCAGCTCTTCTCTAAGAGCCACCTGTTCTTCCCGGATATTAATCCTCGTCTCCGTCTGAACTGCTCCTCCGAATACTTTTACCAGCGCTCCTTTTTGATGGAGTACGGTCAGATCCCGCCGGATCGTGGATTCGGATGCATGAAACTGTTCCGTCAGCTCCTGCACGGTCACGCTTCCCTTTTCCTCCAGGAGACGAAGGATTTCTTTTTGTCTTTTCTCTGTCAGCATGATCTTCTTCCTTTCTGTCACTGCTGATACTATTGTACACTGAAAGGATGCTTCCGGACAAGTCTCATTTCTTTTCTACTCTACTACCTTTTTCTTCAGTACTCCAAGCAGCAGTGCGCCTACTACCGTGCCGATTACAAGGGATACCAGGTACATCAGGGCATGATCCACAACAGGGAAAACAAAGATTCCACCGTGCGGTGCCATCAAAGTACATCCGAATGCCATGGAAAGTGCTCCGGAAACTGCCGCTCCGATGATACATGACGGAAGTACATGGATCGGATCAGATGCCGCAAACGGGATGGCACCCTCTGTAATGAATGCCAGGCCCATGATGAAGTTGACCGGACCGGATTCTCTTTCTTCTTTTGTAAATTTGTTCTTAAAGAGCAGTGTCGCCAGCGCGATGGCACAAGGAGGCACCATACCGCCGATCATAACCGCTGCCATAATGTCATAGTTTCCTGCCGCGATGGATGCGGTTCCGAATACATAGGCTGCCTTGTTGAACGGGCCGCCCATATCGATGGACATCATTCCGCCTACGATCATACCAAGAAGGATCTTGCTGCTTCCGCTCATATTGGTCAAGCCGGTATTCAGTGCCGTATTCAGTGCTCCGATTGGTGGTTCAATGACATAATTCATTAAAAGACCCATAATCAGAATACCAAACAGTGGATACAGAAGGACCGGGGCAATCTTTTCGATCGACTGCGGAAGTCTGCTGAATACTTTTCTCAAAAGTACAATCAGATATCCTGCGATAAATCCTGCAAGAAGCGCGCCAAGGAATCCGGATTTGCCCTGGGAAGCAATCATTCCACCTACGAATCCAACGGCCAGTGCCGGACGGTCGCCGATGCTCATGGCGATAAATCCTGCAAGTACCGGGAGCATAAATCCAAATGCCGTGTTTCCAATTCCTTTGAGTGCCGCCGCTACCGGGGTGATGGTGCCAAAGTTTGCACGCATATCTGCCGGAAGGGAATTGATATCCACACTGAGTCCGTCAATCAGGAAGGCAAGTGCAATGAGAATTCCGCCTCCTACGACAAACGGAAGCATATGGGATACCCCGTTCATCAGCTGAGTGTAAACCTTGTGAGCTCCGCCTCCGGATGATTTCTGAGCTTTGCCTGCATTTGGATTGCCGCTCTGATAAACCGGAACATCTCCGTGCATTGCACGTTCTATCAGCTGGTCCGCTTTGCCGATTCCATCGGAAACCGGACATTCAATGAGCCGTTTTCCATGAAAACGATCCATCGGTACTTCGGCGTCCGCTGCCACGATAATGCAGTCCGCATCTTGAATTTCCTGCTCTGTAAGCACGTTTTTGGCTCCTCCGGAACCTCTTGTCTCTACCTTTACAAAGCATCCTGCTTTTTTCGCTGCTTTTTCGATCCCCTCTGCCGCCATATAGGTATGTGCAATTCCGGTCGGGCAGGATGTCACCGCCAGAATCCGGAACTCTTTTTCCTTCGGTTCTCCTGCCGTCTGAGCCGCCAGCTGTTCGTTGACATCCGGTTTCTCCTGGTCCGCCTCGTCCACAATCTTCAGGAACTCTTCCACTGTGGAGGCGTTCTCCAGATTTTTGGCAAAGTTCTCATCCATCAAAAGAACGGAGAGCTTGCTCAGTACATCCAGATGAACATTGTCTTTTGTGTTCGGCGCCGCAATCAAAAAGAGAAGGTGGACCGGCTCGCCGTCCAGAGAGTCAAACTCCACGCCGTCTTTGATCACCATGGCCGCAAGTCCCGGTGCTGTCACCGCGTCACATTTTCCATGAGGAATGGCAATGCCTCCTCCGACTCCGGTCGTACTTTCCTCTTCTCTGTGATACACTTCTTTTCGATATGCCTCTTCATCCCGGATCTTTCCGCTTTTGGCCATCAGCGCCACTGCCATGTCAAGGGCTTCGCTTTTGGAAGCCGGCGCCGCTGTCAGAGAAATACTTCTTTTGTCCAGTAATTCTGTAATTCTCATACTTTAGTTCCTCCCATCCTCTATTGATTGATAAACCTGTTCCACCTCTGCCCTTGTCGCCAGCTGTTCGGAAAATGCACTGGCACTTCCGGCGGAGATGCCCATTCGAAAGGCGTGTTCATAGTCCTTCTTCTCAAACCATCCGGCCAGAAATCCTGCCACCATGGAATCACCTGCGCCCACGGCATTGACAAGTGTCCCCTTCGGAGCCGGAAGCATATGTACGTCTCCTTTTTCATCCAGAAGCACCGCTCCCTTTCCTCCCATGGAAACAAGCACATTGACCGCTCCCTTTTCCTGCATCTTCCGGGCATATGGCACGACCGATTCCTGTGTCGGAAGCTCCACTCCGAAGATCTCTCCCAGCTCATGCTGATTTGGCTTGATCAGGAACGGATGATACGGCAGAACCTCCAGCAGCAGATCCTTGGTGGCATCCACCACACAGAGAACCCCTCTGCCTTCCAGCCGTTTCAGAATCTCCGCATAGATCGTCTCCGGCATGCTCGCCGGAATGCTGCCGGCCAGGACAAGTACATCCCCTTCCTGAAGCTGATCCAGTCTTTCCAGCAGTTTTCCGACCGCCTCCTGACTGATCACCGGGCCCTGTCCATTGATCTCGGTCCCGTCAAAATCCTTCATCTTAATGTTGATCCTGGACCAACCTTCCTGAAGTTCCATAAATTCATTGCGAAATCCAAGGTTCCGCACTTCTCTTTCAATCTCTTTCCCGGTAAATCCTGCCACAAATCCAAGAGCCGTCGTATCAAATCCCAGATTCCAGAGCACAGTCGATACATTGATCCCTTTGCCGCCCGGAAGCATCTGCTCCGCGGTCGTCCGATTTGTCTCTCCCAGATGAAAATCCTTTACCGATACAATGTAATCCAACGATGGATTAAATGTTACTGTGTAAATCATCCTTCCTTACCTCCGTTCGTTTGAACCTATTATAATTCCAAACTCAGTCAAAATCAATCAATTTATTTCACAATTTTTCCCTTTTATTTTTGTTAATCTTTCACAATCAGTCACTTTTATTCTTCATTCCGGTCATATTCAATCATGAAAACAGTCAAAAAAAAGCTCCCATGAGTCCATTCCCTGACTCACGGAAGCATGTGTTATCTTTCCTTTTCCTGTCTGTATTTTCCGGCCTGTCGACTCCAGTACCATCTCCGGATCACAAGCAGCAAAAGGGATACAACAAGCAGGATCCCCATGACTGCCCATTTGTTCGATTCCATGGGAATGGCAATCGAAAAACGGGACGTCACTGCCGCAAGGACCAGAAAGCATACCACCATCACACCGATCTGGATCCGCCACTTTTTTGGATCCATGGAAAGTCTCCCCCGGTACTCAAACATATGACCGCCCAGCAGGACCACTGCCATGGCCGCTATCAGCGCAGCCAGAATCATGTTGGACTGGATGGCGCCGGCGTTCTGGATCAGGCTGACCACTCCGAAAAACGTCAGCCACCAGACAAAATAGGTGACCGTCTCCAGCAGCATCTCGCCCACGGAGCTCTTCTTTTGGATTCCACGCCTGTCAATCAGGAAATCGCAGAATGCCTGATACGGCATCCCCATTTTCCGGTCCAGTTCCGCTCCCTGAACCTCCGCTTCCTCCGCAATGTCGATCAGTTCGCTTTTGATCCGTTCCTGATCAAACAGGGAAAGCTGTCTCGCCGATAGATACTGCAGTACCGGGCACAGCTGTTCCCACATCTCTTCTCCCATATCCGCGATGCGGCCTGCGTTTTCATTTCTCAGTTTTGTCAATTCATTACTCCAGAACACGTTCTTCTGCCTCCTGCCTTTTTCTTCCAGTCAATTTTTTTCATTATGCCATCCATATTCCTTGGACCGGCTGTTCCAGTACCGCTTCCGGACAAGCATCATCAGATAGGATAATACCAGCATTCCCACAAAGTAAATCCTTTCGATTCCCGAAATGATAATGTTGATATCCAGTTTCCAGATCACCCAGTCTCCCAAAATCAGGATCAGAATGAGCAGGGCAATCAGTCCCGCCTGTACCTTTTTGGAACAAAACGCAAACTTTCCCCTGACATCCGTAATCGGATGAACAAATACCAGATCATGAATCCAGAGGGACAAGGCTGCAAACACCGCCGCCTCCAGAAAATCCGACATATCCAGATCCAGTTGGTTGGTCCACAAGGTTTCCATTGTGAAAAATGTAAGAATCCACACAAAATGAGCCGCAAATTCCACCAGATATTCTCCGCTTTTTCTCCGGTCCGTCTTCTCCTGAGACTGCAGTATCTGGTCACAGAATTCCTTTCCCGGCATTCCCAGCTTTTCTTCCAGGGTGATTTCCTCAATCTGTGCCTCCTCCGCCATTCCGATCAGCTCTTTTTTAATTACTTCTTTCTCGAAAAGCGGAATAGAGGACGCTCCCAGGTATTCTACAATCGGATACAACTGATCCCACATTTTCCCGTCCATCACCGATATCCGGTCTACATTTTCCTCTCTGATCGCAATCAAATCATTTTCCCATGCCTTTTCCAAAAACATACGATCCCTTCTTCCCTGCCTGATGGCTGTCCATCGATCTTTACAGCTCTTCCATCTTTCCGATAATTTCCTGATAAAATGCTTCCTGGCTCTTTTCTCCCCGTTCCAGTGTCTCCAGAATCACACCGTCTTTCAGAAGAATGATCTTCTTACAGTTGCTTGCCATCTGTGGATCATGGGTAACCATCACAATGGTTTTTTTCATCTCCTGGTTAATTGTCTTGAGCGCTTCGATCACGATCTTCCCGGACTTGGAATCCAGATTTCCGGTAGGTTCATCCGCCAGAATCAGATCCGGATTGTTGATGAGCGCCCTGCAGATGGCCACTCTTTGCTTTTCTCCTCCGGAGAGTTCGTATGGATTCTTTTTCAGCAGATGGTCAATCTGAAATTTCTCTGCATATGCCTTTGCCGCATCCATCATTTTCTGTGCGTCCTCCTGGCCGAGGATCATCGGAAGCATGATATTTTCCTCCACTGTCAGACTGTCCATCAGGTAATAATCCTGAAAGATAAATCCAAGCTTCGTTCTGCGGATATCCGCCAGTCTGTCCCCGTCCAGCTTTTCCGTATCTTCCCCCATAAACCGCACGGTTCCACCGGTCTGCTTGTCAATCATCCCAAGGACTTTCAGAAGTGTCGTTTTCCCGCATCCGGATTTTCCCATGATGCCGGTAAAATCACCTTCCTCCACCTGAAAATTCAGACCTTTTAACACTTTGATGTCTTCTTTTCCCTTTTTCCCTACAGCCTTCTGATAATTTCGGATTAGATTTTCTACCTCAAGTACATACATTGCTTTTCCCCTTCCTTCTATTTCCAGTCATATTTTTGCGACTGATGATTCCAGTAA
>CAJFMZ010000034.1 GCA_904393575.1 uncultured Sellimonas sp.
AAAATGGGTACAGGCAAAAGAAATTAAAGATATTTCCGGTTTAACACACGGTGTAGGCTGGTGTGCTCCTCAGCAGGGAACATGTAAGCTGACACTGAATGTAAAAGACGGAATCATCCAGGAAGCACTGGTTGAGACCATCGGATGCTCCGGAATGACACATTCTGCAGCCATGGCTTCCGAGATCTTACCGGGAAAAACTATCCTCGAAGCATTAAACACAGACCTTGTCTGCGATGCAATCAACACTGCAATGAGAGAGCTTTTCTTACAGATCGTATATGGACGTACACAGAGCGCATTTTCTGAAGACGGACTTCCGATCGGTGCAGGACTGGAAGACTTAGGAAAAGGTCTTCGTTCCCAGGTTGGTACTATGTACGGAACACTTGCAAAAGGTCCTCGTTACCTGGAAATGGCAGAAGGATATGTAACAGGAATCGCATTGGATGAAAACAATGAGATCATCGGTTACAAATTCGTAAGCCTTGGAAAATTCACAGATTTCATCAAAAAAGGTGATACACCGAACGAAGCATGGGAAAAAGCACAGGGACAGTACGGCCGTGTGGATGACGCAGTGAAGATCATCGACCCAAGACAGGAATAGGCGAGAGGAGGACTTTTAAAATGGCTTTATTTGAATCATATGAAAGACGAATTGATAAAATCAATGCTGTATTAAACAGCTACGGAATCGCTTCTATTGAGGAAGCAGAAAAAATCACAAAAGACGCAGGTCTTGATGTTTACAATCAGGTAAAAGGCATCCAGCCGATCTGCTTCGAAAACGCATGCTGGGCATACACAGTAGGTGCTGCCATCGCAATCAAAAAAGGATGTAAAAGAGCGGCAGACGCAGCAGCAGCAATCGGAGAAGGACTTCAGGCTTTCTGTATTCCGGGATCAGTAGCAGATCAGAGAAAAGTAGGTCTGGGACATGGTAACCTTGGAAAGATGCTTCTGGAAGAGACAACAGACTGCTTCTGCTTCCTTGCAGGACACGAATCCTTCGCAGCAGCAGAAGGTGCCATCGGTATCGCAGAGAAAGCAAACAAAGTACGTCAGAAACCACTTCGTGTTATCCTGAACGGACTTGGAAAAGACGCTGCAAAGATCATTTCCAGAATCAACGGATTCACCTATGTACAGACAGAGTATGACTACTACACAGGAGAACTCAAAGAAGTTTCCCGTACTTCCTACTCTGATGGACTTCGTTCCAAAGTAAACTGCTACGGAGCAAACGATGTTCGTGAAGGTGTTGCAATCATGTGGAAAGAGGGCGTAGACGTTTCCATCACAGGTAACTCCACAAACCCGACACGTTTCCAGCACCCGGTTGCAGGTACATACAAAAAAGAATGCGTAGAAGCAGGAAAGAAATACTTCTCCGTTGCATCCGGCGGTGGTACAGGACGTACACTTCACCCGGACAACATGGCAGCAGGACCGGCTTCCTACGGTATGACAGATACAATGGGACGTATGCATTCTGACGCTCAGTTTGCAGGATCCTCTTCTGTACCGGCTCACGTAGAAATGATGGGTCTCATCGGAATGGGTAACAACCCGATGGTTGGTGCGACTGTAGCAGTAGCAGTTGCTGTAGAAGAAGCTGCTAAAGAAGGCAAATTCTAAGAAATCATTTATGAGAAAAAGTGGTGGCATTGAAGTAACGATCAATGCCACCTTTTTTTGCCTAAATCAGCGAGGCTATTGTAAAGCTTAAATCTCCATATATTCCCACGGTTACAGGCTGATCGAAAGGAATCATGACAGGAGCAGAATCTTCGTCTATCGGTCAGCTTATAGAGCTGTCCGTTGATTCGTTCTGCACGTTCTCCATCCGGAAGATTCCAGTAATCATCTGATGTATAGCGTTTTTTTGGTAAAGGCATAGTGTCGCATCCTTTCTAAAAGCTCTTATTTGTTCAAGCTGTTTAGATATATTATATAAAAGAACACAATGAATATCAGACTTTTTGAAGCCCTTTCGTTTGGCTTAAAATCTCTCAGTACTATTGCAATTAAAAAAAATTACAATAAAATAGACTTAGTAAGAAAAGTAAAAGGGGTGATCAATATGGAGACTTTTCATGAAACATCTATGGATGTTTATTTTATCCGGCATGGTCAGACTGATTATTCTCTGAAAGATCAAAAGATTTATCAGGAAAAGTTATAAGTTTTCGGAGATATTTGTAAGTATCTATAAGTAACTTGTACCGCATCCCAGGCGGTTTGTGTTATAATATGGAAAGTGATTGCTTTTGCAAGAAATGATACGACAGAAAATGAGGAGGTTTAGCAACATGAAGTACGATTTTACATCCATTATGGACCGGCGGGGAAAAGACGCCATCGCTGTTGATCTTCCGGGAAATGCTCCGGCAGGGGGCTTTGTGCCGGGAGGACCGAAGGAAGGATTTGACCTGATCCCGATGTGGGTGGCAGACATGAACTTCCCGACGGCTCCATCGATTGTAGAAGAAGTAAAGAAGCGTCTGGAGCATCCGGCATTTGGATACTTTAATGCATCTGATGCATATTTTGATGCGATTATCAACTGGCACAAAGACCGCAAGGGAGTGCAGGATCTGAAACCGGAGCATATCGGATATGAGAACGGAGTACTTGGGGGACTCGTTTCCACACTTAGTGCCTTTGCTTCTCCGGGAGATCCGGTACTTTTGCACAGCCCGACTTACGTCGGATTTACAAACAGTATCGGAAGCGCCGGATACCGGATCGTTTACAGCCCGCTGAAGCTGGATGAACAGGGAACATGGCGGATGGACTACGAAGATATGGACAGAAAAATCAAGGAAAACAAGATCCATGTGGCAGTCTTCTGTAATCCGCACAATCCGACCGGAAGAGTATGGGAGCCGGAAGAGATCAGAAAAGCCATGGAAGTTTATAAGGCAAATGATTGTCTTGTAATTGCCGATGAGATCTGGTCCGATCTGATTTTAGATGGTTATCATCATACGCCGACCCAGTCTGTGAGCGAGGACGCGAAAAATCGTACCGTTGCCCTTTATGCGCCGAGCAAGACCTTCAATCTGGCGGGACTGATCGGAAGCTACCATGTGATCTATAATTCTTATATCCATGATCGTGTTCTGGCTGCGAGCAGCAAATGTCATTACAATTCCATGAATGTGCTTTCCATGCATGCGCTGATTGGGGCATACAGCAAGGAAGGAAAAGAATGGGTAGAAGAGCTCTGCCATGTTCTTTCCGGAAATGTGGAGTATGGATATCAGTATATTCAGGATCATTTTGAAGGAGTGAAGCTTTCCAGACCACAGGGAACATATATGCTGTTCCTGGACTGTGAAGAGTGGTGTAAAAAGCATGGAAAGACGATGGATGAGCTTCTGAAAGCAGGATGGGATGTCGGAGTTGCATGGCAGGATGGACGTCCGTTCCATGGAGAGTATGCGATCCGCATGAATCTTGCGCTTCCGCTTTCCAGGGTGCAGGAAGCGTTCCGCCGGCTGGATGAATATGTATTTTAATAGATAAAAGGAATCAAAAGGGAGACAGTCCAAGACTGGTCTCTCTTTTTAATGCCATTTTGACCGGAGTATGATATAATCAGCTCATGACAGCAGTTGTTTTTTGGAATGAGAGCTGTTGCATTACAAAAGAGAAAAGAGGGTGGAACCTGTGACAGAAGAGGAAAAGAGGAGGCAGGAGGAAGCCAGAAGGAGACGGATCCGAAAAGCAAAGAGGCGGAAAAAGCTGATCTGGAGGCGTAGAATTTTAATCGGATGTATGGTACTGGTCCTTCTGTTGATTTTTGGATTGATCTTTTCGATTCGTTCCTGCCAGCAACGGGCGGTGGAAACGAAGGCGGAAGCCAAGGCCAAAAAGGAAGCTCTTGCAAAGGAAAGGGAAGAGGAGAAACGGATTCAAGAGGAGCATACACTTCATATGGTAGCGGTTGGAGATCATTTTTATCACAGTACGGTGATAGAGGATGGTCAACAGGAGAGCGGGGAATGGAACTATGATTATATCTATCAGCATGTAAAAGAACAGATCGAAACGGCTGATCTGGCGGTTGTCAACCAGGAGACTCCGATTGTGAGCAGTCATGATGATACAAGCGGATATCCGACATTTGGAATGCCAAAGGAGGGCGGTCAGGCACTTGCCGATCTGGGATTTGATGTCATTACAATGGCAACGAATCATTCCTATGATAAGGGAAAAGAAGGAATTCTGGAGTCGCTTGCTTTCTGGAATTCCCAGGAAGCGCCTCCGACGGTCCTTGGCATTCATGGCAGTGCAGAGGACCAGCAGGCAGACCGGGTACAGATTGTTGAGAAAAAAGCCTTCAAAATCGCAATGATGAATTATACGACATTGATCAATGTAGGCACGCCGATTCCGGCGGAGGAATCCTACGTAGTTGATCTTTATGATGAGGAGACCGTGAAGGAAGATGTGGAAAAAGCAAAAGCAGAGGCAGATCTGGTGATTGTATTTCTGCACACCGGCGTAGAAGATGAAAATGAGACGGATGAAGCCACAAAAGAGAGAATTGCATATCTTGCAGAGCTTGGTGTAGATGTGGTGATCGGTACACATCCGCATGTGATCAGACCTTTTGGGACAGTGGACCGTCCGGATGGAAAGCAGATGCTGGTATATTATTCTCTTGGAAATTTCGTTTCCGGACAGCAGGAGATCTCACAGCTCCTGGAAGGCATGGCGGATATTACTTTTGTAAAAAATCCGGATACTGGCGAGATTGTCATTGAGACATGTTCCATGGAGCCGCTTATCATGCATTATGAATCCGGACAGCAGGGGTATGCGGTATATCCTCTGGAACAGTATACCGAGGAGCTGGCGGCAAAGCATGGAGTGCATCAGAAGACGGAGGAGACGTTTGATCTGGAGAGTATACAGGCATATTTTGAGCCATATCTGAAAGAACAGCAGTTTGGAACCATAGAGTGATCGGACAGGAAGAGAGCGTGAGGAGAAAAGCGGAATATGGAGGTGGGACGTTTATGGAACAATTATCATTATTTGACGACAGGGAGCGGACAGCACCGCTTGCCTCCAGACTCCGTCCATCTACTTTGGATGAATTTGTGGGTCAGGAGCATCTGGTTGGAAAGGGCAAGATCCTGCGGCAGCTGATAGAACGGGATCAGATTTCTTCGATGATTTTCTGGGGACCGCCGGGAGTTGGAAAGACAACGCTTGCCAGTATTATTGCAGGCAGGACAAAAGCGGAATTTGTCAATTTCAGCGCGGTGACAAGCGGAATCAAAGAGATCAAGGAAGTCATGAACACTGCGGAAACCATGCGACAGATGGGAAGACGGACCGTACTGTTTGTAGATGAGATCCATCGGTTTAATAAGGCCCAGCAGGATGCCTTTCTGCCTTTTGTGGAAAAGGGCAGTATCATCCTGATAGGTGCAACGACGGAGAATCCGTCCTTTGAAATCAATTCTGCTTTACTTTCCAGATGCAAGGTTTTCGTTTTGAAGGCACTGGAGACAAAAGATCTGGTTTTGCTTTTGAAGCATGCGCTGGAAAGCCCGTCCGGATTTGGCGGACAGAAGGTACAGATCACAGAACAGCAGATTGAGGCGATTGCCGCCTTCGCCAATGGAGACGCCAGAACTGCTCTGAATACACTTGAGATGGCAGTTCTGAACGGAGAAATGACCGGGGATGGTATCCGGATCACCGATGAAGGACTGGAGCAGTGTGTCAGCAGAAAATCGCTGCTTTATGATAAGACTGGAGAAGAACATTATAATCTGATTTCCGCCCTGCACAAATCCATGAGAAACAGTGATCCGGATGCGGCGATCTACTGGATGTGCAGGATGCTGGAAGGAGGGGAGAATCCGCTCTATATAGCGCGCAGGCTGATCCGGTTTGCCAGTGAAGATGTGGGAATGGCAGACAGCCGGGCACTGCAGGTGGCGGTTGCTGCCTACCAGGCGTGCCACTATCTTGGAATGCCGGAATGTGACGTACATCTGACTCATGCGGTCACCTATCTTGCAATGGCGCCGAAATCCAACGCGCTGTACCGGGCGTGCGAGGCATGCAAGAGAGATGTAAAGGAAAAACGGGCGGAGCCGGTACCTCTGGTTCTCAGAAATGCACCGACCGGCCTGATGAAAGAGCTGAATTATGGCAAAGGGTATGAATACGCCCATAATACGAAAGAAAAACTGACCCGGATGCAGTGTATGCCGGACAGTTTGAAAGACCGGGTATATTATGACCCGACGGATCAGGGAGAAGAGCAGAAGGTAAAAGAGCGTCTTCAGAAAATCAAGGAATGGAAACGGGGAACAGAAGAATGTGGAGTAGAAAACAGCTGAAACAACAGGGAAAACAGGCGCTTCGGAAAAACTGGTGGCGCATTATCGGAATCAGTCTGATGCTTTCTTTCCTGGCGGGAGGAATGAGGATTTCGTTTCGAATCGATGACGCGGCATCCCGGCTTACAGGAGGCGGGATAGGGATTCCGACCAATGCACAGATTCTGAATGAATGGTATTTGAGCGTAGAGCGGAATTCCGATACGCAGACAGGGCAGGTCCTGGCCTTTATGGGAGAACATTATACGCCGAAGAAAGGGATTCTGGCCGGAATTTACAATCATATGACGAAAGAACGGTCTGCTTTTTTTGGATTTTTAAATGCAATGAATGACTTTTTGTTTAAAGATAAAATCGCAGAAGGTTTTGTCATCCTGATCGGAGTCGTGCTGCTCCTCTTGTTCCTGATTATGGTGAGTAATATTCTGACGGTAGGTCAGTGCCGGTTTTTACTGGAAAACAGAACGTATGGACAGGTGAAAATGGGGCGGCTCGCATTTGTGTGGCGTGTCAGAAGGTGGAAACATGTCGCTTTTATCATGCTGGAAAAATCCGTTCGGCTTCTGCTTTGGGATATCACCATCATCGGAGGGATGATCAAGCGGTATTCCTACAGAATGGTGCCGTATATTGTGGCGGAGAATCCGGATATTCCGCACAGAGAAGCATTCCTTTTGTCCAGACAGATGATGAAAGGGAATAAGATGCGGGCCTTTATTCTGGATGTTTCTTTCCTGGGATGGCATATTCTCAATGTCTTTACCTTTGATATTTTGCGGCATGTCTTTATTACTCCATACACGGAAACCACATCGGCTGAGCTGTATGTGGCACTGAGACAGGAGGCATTTGAAAGAGGTCTGGAGGGGACCCGTTACCTGGATGATGAGAAGCTTTATGAAGAAAGCAGTCTGGAAGATTATCCGGTAGAGTCCTATAAACTGTATAATCCAAAAGTGAAGAAATGGATTTATCTTGAATACGACAGAACGTATTCCTGGAGATCATTGATCCTGATCTTTTTTACCTTTTCCTTTATTGGCTGGCTGTGGGAAGTCTCTCTCCATCTGTTCGGGGACGGAGTTTTTGTGAATCGTGGATTTTTTCACGGCCCGTGGCTTCCGATTTATGGAACCGGGGGAATCCTTGTCATTCTGCTTCTGAAGCGGTTTGCAAAAAAGCCGCTTGTAACCTTCTGTCTGGCAGTAGTGGTCTGCGGGGCAGTAGAGTATGTGTCAGCATGGCTTCTATGGGAGATTAAAGGTATGTACTGGTGGAATTATACCGGATACTTTTTGAATCTTCACGGACGGGTCTGCGCGGAAGGTCTGATCATTTTTGGACTGGGCGGCTGTGTCTTCATTTACATTGCGGCTCCGTTCTTTGACGAAATATATCGAAGGATTCCAAAGAATCCGGCACGGATTCTCTGCGCCGTTTTGTTGCTCCTTTTTGCGGCGGATATCGTATACTCTCTGATCAGTCCAAACAGCGGCACAGGTATTACGGATTATCATGTTCAGGCAGCGGGAGCCATTTTCCGGCGTTGTCTTTGAATAAATACACGGTGTCTACTTTTCTTTTCCTTTTGATTACTTTATAATAGAGACAGCGATGAAATGATGAAAGAGTAAGAAAAAGGAGACAGGAGAGAAACATGTACGCTGATGAAAATGTAATCACAATCAAACACAAGGTACTCAACGAAGTGGCAAGGCTCGCTTTCGAAGGGAAACTGGACGAAGAGAGAGATCACATTGCCGCAAAGCTGATTCCGGGACCGCTCCCGCAGTTCCGCTGCTGTATCTACAAAGAACGGGAGATCATCCGTCAGAGAGTTCGTCTGGCAGAGGGAAAGGCACCTGGAGCAGAGGATGACGGAAATATTATTCAGGTGATCAATTCGGCCTGTGAAGACTGCCCGATTTCCAGCTACACAGTGACAGAGAACTGCCAGAACTGCCTCGGAAAGGCATGTATCAACGCATGCAAATTTGGCGCGATTGAGCCGGGAAGACATCGTTCTCACATTGATGCGTCCAAGTGTAAGGAATGTGGACAGTGTGCAAAGGCATGCCCGTACAATGCGATTGCTCATCTGAAGCGCCCGTGCAAATTCAGCTGTCCGGTAGACGCAATTACGTATAATGAGTACGGGCTTTCCGTGATTAATAAGGACAAATGTATTCGGTGCGGCAAGTGTATCCACAGTTGTCCGTTTGGTGCGATTGGGACCAAGAGCTTTATGGTTCCGGTCATTGAAGCATTGAAATCCGGAAAGCATGTCTATGCAATGGCGGCTCCGGCGACAGAAGGTCAGTTCGGCCCGGATATTACAATGGCAAGCTGGAGAAAAGCCATGAAAGAGCTGGGTTTTGTTGATTTTTACGATGTAGGACTTGGCGGAGACATGACTGCTGCCTATGAGGCAGAAGAGTGGACAGAAGCTTACAAGGAAGGGAAGAAAAAAGTAACATCCTGCTGTCCGGCATTTGTCAATATGGTAAGGCTTCATTTCCCTCAGCTTGCAGACTGCGTGTCCACAACGGTATCTCCAATGTGCGGTGTTTCCAGACTGATCAAAGCTCAGGATCCGGGAGCGATTACCGTATTTATCGGACCGTGCGTGGCGAAAAAATCCGAGGTGGCAGATCAGAAGATTGAGGGTAATGCGGATTATGTACTTACCTACAGCGAGATCCGTGCCATCATGAGAGCCAAGAATGTGAAGCTGGAACCGTGTGAGAATAATGATCAGATTGCATCTACATTCGGAAAACGCTTTGCAAATTCCGGCGGGGTGACAGCGGCCGTACTTCAGAGTATGAAAGAAGCCAACGCTGACATCGAAGTGAAAGTCCAGAAAGCCAATGGCGCGGCAGAATGTAAGAAGGCCCTTCTCCTACTCAGAGCAGGAAAACTGCCATTTGATTTCATTGAAGGAATGGCATGTGAAGGAGGTTGTGTGGGAGGACCAAGCGCATACAACGATCAGTTTTCCTCCAAAAAGAACCGGGATGCGCTGATCAGTCAGGCAGATGACAGAGGTATTCATGAGAATCTGAGCCGATACCAGATGGACAGTTTCTCCATGCATCGAGAATAAAAGATCAAAAAAGGAAAGTTCCGAAGAACTTTCCTTTTTGTTTTATTTTTTCTTTTTTTCTTCTTTTGGAAGAATCGTATTTAACAGGATGGCTGTCAGTGTTGCGAGAACAACCGGAGAGCTTCCAAAGATTGTAGTTACCCAGGCAGGGAATGATGCCAGTGAAGCAGGCGCCTGTGTCACACCCATACCGAGGGCTACCGAGAGGCCGACAATGGCAGTATTTCTGTAATTCATCTCCTGGAGCATGATAAGTTTGATTCCTGTCATGGCAATGGATGCGAATACGGAAATGGTTGCCCCTCCAAGTACGCACTGCGGGATCGTAGTCAGCAGAGCGGAAAATTTCGGAACAAATCCTGCGATCAGCATGATAACGGCCGCAAGACCGAGTACACAACGGTTGATGACTTTGGTTGTTGTGACGATACCAACGTTCTGGCTGTATGTCGCAGTCGGCAGGCCGCCGATCAGGGAACACAAAATGTTGGTGATTCCATACATGACAATGCCGCCCTGGAGTTCCTTGTCATCAGGTTCCCGGTCCATACTGCCCACCGTGGTAGCGGACAGATCCCCGATTGCCTGGATAGAATTGATGGCGAACAGCACACCAATCGCAATGCAGGCGGAAGGATCAAAGGAAAGGCCAAAATGCAGGGGCTGTGGAAGCTGGAAATACCCGGCAGACTGAATTCCGGAAAAATCAACCAGCCCAAGAAACGATGCGAAGATGTATCCGGCAATAATACCTACCAGAATGGACGCAAGTTTCAGGAAGCCTTTTGCAAAGTGATTCAGTCCCACAACAACAGCAAGGGTGAAAAAAGCCGCAAGCCAGTTTTTCCAGGAACCGTAATCCGGGTTGGATGTACCGCCGGCCATATAATTGACTGCTGTAGGATACAGAGACAGTCCAATGGTAAATACAACGGTTCCCGTAATGATCGGCGGGAACAGAATCCGGATTTTCTGGATGGCAAGTCCGACAATAATCGCAACGATTCCTCCTATGAGCTGCGCTCCGAGGATCGTTCCCACATCAGCACTTGCAGCGATTGCCTGCATGCTTGGCACATAGGCAAAACTGATTCCCATAATGACCGGGAGAGCCGAACCAAGCTGAAAATTTTTAAAACGGATAAAAGGAAAGAGCTGTAACAGGGTACTGATTGCAGAAGTAAAAAGAGCAGCCTGTACTAAAATGACCTGATCACGTGCGTTCAGTCCGGCTACACCGGATACGATGATTGCGGGGGTAACACAGCCTACGATCATGGCTACAACATGCTGAAGTGCAAGAGGCAGAGCCTGACCAAACTTCGGGACCCCGTTCAGATCAAAGACGGAAGCATGCTGTCTGGTTTGTGACGAGTGGTTTGAATTCGACATAATATCCTCCTTAGTAAAATCTTTAAAACATGATAATACTATACTAGCCACAGCCCAACTGCAAGTGATTTTGGGAAAAATCTTAAAATTTCTTAAAGATTCTTCCACAAATTCGAGTCAATGCAGTGTATAATTGAGGAAAGAAAGGCATGGGTGATAGTATGAATTACGAAGGACAGATTTGCAGAGGACCTATGGAACGGGCATCTTTTATGCTCCCGGTGGAAGTCGGATGTGCATATAACCGGTGTAAATTCTGCACTCTCTTTAAGCATCTTTCGTACAGGGAGCTTCCGATGGAACAGATTGAGAACGAACTGGGAAGAGTCAGACAGGCAGGAGGAAACCCGGAGACAGTGTTTCTTGGGGATGGAAATGCGTTTGGATTATCTACAGAGACGCTGTTGGAAATCATTCACAAAATCCATTCCTATTTTCCGGGATGCAGGGGCATTCACATGGATGCGACGGTAACGGATATCAGCAGGAAGACAGACCAGGAGCTGAAGAGATTATATGAAGCGGGAGTCCGGCATTTGTATCTTGGCATTGAAACAGGACTGGATGACGTACTTGCATTTATGCAGAAGGACCATACACTGGAACAGGCGTACCGGCAGATTGAAAGAATCAAGTCGGCAGGACTGATCTATGATGCACATTTTATGACTGGAATTGCAGGAAAAGGAAGGGGACTGGAAAATGCGGAGCATACGGCAGAGTTTTTCAACAGGACACAGCCGTCAAGGATGATTAATTTTTCCATGTTTCTTCACGAACGCGCTCCTTTATATAAGGAGATTCAACAGGGAACCTTTGTTCCGGCGGACGAGAAAGAAAATCTGATGGAGGAGAGACGCCTTCTGGAGCTTTTAGAACCGTGGGGCAAAGACGTTCTGTACGATGGATTTCACGATATGATTGAGTTCCGTGTCAGAGGGACACTCCCACAGGACCGGGAAAAGATGCTGGAAAAACTGGATGCCAGGATTGCGGAAGAAAAGCCCGGCCTGAGGGCGTTTGTAAAGTAGACGGACAGGAGAGACAGAAAAAGTGCCTGATGAAAATCAGGCACTTTTTCTTTTTACGATGAAAAGGATCACGGAACGCTCTCCCAGAAGAACCGAGTGATTGACAAGAGGCATCTGGTCATCCGGGAAGATTGTCCGTTCCGAATCTCCGGTATTGACAGCAATATGCCAGCCCCATTCAAATGGAAGATCCGGAAGGACCAGTGTGGCCGGTTCCCAGCCAGAGTTGATAGCCATGTAAACGGTATCCTGAATTTCCTGTCCTTTGTCAAATCCGGAAAACAGTACACAGAGGATATGGGAATCCTGCCCGGATAATGGCTCCCATGGATGAATCCCGTGCACGCTCATCGGAGGAAAAGAAAAACGGTCCGAAGGAAGATCCATGCGGATGGCAGGATGCCGTTTTCGAAAAGCGATCATATATTGGACAAACGAGTGCAGCTCCTGATGCTTTTGGAGAAGAGACCAGTCCAGCCAGGAGACCAGATTGTCCTGACAGTAGGGATTGTTATTTCCGTATCTGGTGTCTCCAAACTCATCTCCGGAAAGAAACATCGGGGTTCCTCTGCTGCACAGAAGTACGGTAAAGGCATTTTTCATCATGCGGAGACGGAGAGAAAGAACCGAAGGATCATCCGTTTCGCCCTCCACGCCGCAGTTCCAACTGTAATTTTCGTCTGTACCGTCTGTGTTTCCCCATCCGTTTCCCTCATTATGCTTTGCGTTGTAAGAATACAGATCGTTCAGGCAGAAACCGTCATGGCAGGTCAGAAAGTTGACAGATGCATTGCTGCCTCGCCCCTCCGGAGGATAAAGATCCGGAGATCCCATGATTCTCTGTGCGGCAGCGTGAAGCATAAAACTGTCGCCTTTCAGGAAACGCCGCATGTCATCCCGGTATTTTCCATTCCATTCCGCCCAGCGGTTCCAGGATGGAAACGATCCCACCTGGTACAGACCTCCGGCATCCCAGGCCTCTGCAATCAGCTTGACTCTGCCAAGGACGGAATCAAAGGCCAGAGACTGTAAAAGAGGCGGCTGACTCATAGGAGAACCATCTTCATTTCTTCCGAGAATGGAGGCAAGATCAAACCGGAACCCGTCTACGCGGTATTCCGTCACCCAGTATCTCAGACAGTCCAGAATCAGATTCTGTACAACCGGATGATTACAGTTCAGGGTGTTGCCGCATCCACTGAAGTTGTAATAATGACCGTCCGGAGTCAGCATATAGTAAATCTGATTGTCAAATCCCTTGAATGAAATGTAAGGACCCCGTTCATCGCCTTCAGCCGTATGATTGAATACGACATCAAAGATGACTTCCAGACCGTTTGCATGACATTCCCGTATGAGCTGCTTGAGTTCATTGCCCTCCCGGTTATATTCGGAGGCGGAAGCATAGCTGGTGTTCGGGGCAAAAAAACTGACTGGATTATAGCCCCAGTAATCAAGAAGCTGGTTTTCGTCCAGAAGGCGGCAGTCCCGCATCTCATCAAACTCAAATACCGGCATCAGCTCGATCGTTGTGATGCCAAGATCCAGGAGATATGGAATTTTTTCCATCAGGCCGGCAAAAGTACCAGGATGTGATACGCCGGAAGAAGTATCCTTTGTAAAACCTCTTACATGCAGTTCGTAGATGATGGTGTCCGACATGGGAATCATAGGTTGTTTGTGGTCTCCCCAGTCAAAATTGTTTTTTACGACACGGGCACGATAGCCATGTTTCAGATCATTTTTGCATCCCCATCGGCTCTGCCCGGTTACCGCTTTCGCGTAGGGATCCAGAAGAATTCGTGTCTTGTCAAAACAAAGTCCCTTTTCCGGCTCGTATGGTCCGTCCAGGCGATAGGCGTATTCGAATTCTTCAATATCAAGACCAAATACAATCATAGAATACACAAAGCCGATCCGGTAAGTGTCGGGAAATTTCAAAACGGCAAACGGTTCCTCGGCTTCCCGGTGGAAGAGAAGCAGCTCGCAGGAGACGGCTCCATGAGATTGAATTGTAAAATTAACGCCTCCGGGAATGACAGTCGTGCCAGGAGACAGGAAAAATCCAGGACGCACCTGAAATCCGCTGATGACATCCAGAGGTTTTAAGTGGCCGCTTGGAACAAGGGTTAAATCAGAATGTGCCAAATCACAATCCTCCTTCCAAAAAGAAAGAGCTGCTCTGTCAGACAGAGCAGCATTGTTAATAAAGTGTTTAAGCTTCGGTGTTCTCTTCTTCCTCTTCAGAGGAGTCTTCGGTGTCAGAGGCAGCATCCTCAGATGATTCATTCTCTGCGGAAGAGTCTTCGGTTTCTTCCTCGGAAGATCCATTATTGAGCGGGACATATTCACGTTCGGATGTGTCGTCCAGATCATCATCCAGATCAAAGTCCAGATCTTCAAAATCATCGGAAAATTCATCTTCCAGATCTTCATTGTCTTTTTTATTCTTCATATAAAGAATGCCGGCTGCTGCTGCACCGATCGCCGCGAGTCCGACGATACCTTTTGTCCATTTTTTCGCCATAAAGAGTAACTCCTTTCTCTTCTATCATATACTAACCTTATTGTAATACTTTTAGACAAAAAAAGAAAGAAAAGATTCATAATTTTATATTTTCTTAATAGAAGTTTAGAATAGTTAATGAATGTTTGGAGCGTTTCCGGTTGAGCTGAAAAATGAAATGTGTTAGAATAAACGGTATTCGAGAAAGAACCGAGGTATTGAATTTGGAATCAAGTAAAAAGAGAAAAGTACAAAAGAAACTCTTCAGTGTTATTTACGGCAGGACAGCGGTCATTCTTCTTTTGATTCTGCTCCAGATTCTGGTCATGGTTTTTGGGATTTATTTCCTGACGGACAAATGGACCTATTTCTATGGGATCTTCAGTATTATTGGTACGATTGCAGTGATCTATATTATTAATTCAGAGGAAAATCCGGCCTTTAAGCTGACCTGGGTGCTGTGTATCATGGCTCTGCCGATTTTCGGGACATTCTTCTATATTTATGTAAAGGCTCAGATCGGTACCCGCTACATCGGGAAAAGGCTGAATACTCTGAAAGAGGAGACAGAAGCGTACATGCGCCAGGATATGGAAATCATTGATGCCATGAAAAAGAGCAAGCTGGCAAACAGAAATCTGTCCTTTTATCTGGGAAAACATCTGGGATTTCCTACCTATGGAAACACCCGCCTGGAGTATTATCCCCTTGGCGAGGACAAATTTGAAGCGCTGAAACGGGAATTAAAAAAAGCAAAACACTTCATTTTTATGGAATATTTCATCGTAGAGGGTGGAGAAATGTGGGATGAGATCCGCCATATTCTGGAAGAAAAAGTGGCGGAAGGAGTAGAAGTACGGTTCATGTATGACGGTATGTGCAGTATTTCCAAGCTCCCATCGGACTATCCTTGGTATCTGCGAAGAAGAGGGATCCGATGTAAAGTGTTCAATCCCATTACACCTATGGTATCGACCATCCAGAACAACCGGGATCACCGGAAGATCTGCGTGATTGACGGAAAAGTCGGCTTTACAGGCGGCGTGAATCTGGCGGATGAGTATATTAACCGGAGGACACGGTTTGGCCATTGGAAGGATACAGCGATTATGCTGGAAGGGGATGCAGTACGGAGCCTGACGATTATGTTTTTGCAGATGTGGAATATTGACGAGAAGAAAACGGATGATTATTCCAGATATCTGCTGCCGGCAGGCAGTACGTTTGATCCGAAAGACGGCTATGTGCTTCCTTACGGGGACAATCCTTACGATAAAGAAAATGTAGGCGAGGAAGTTTACTTTCATATTTTAAATCATGCAAAAGAGTATGTACATATTATGACGCCGTATCTGATTCTGGACAATGAAATGATCAAGACTCTGGCCCGTGTTGCAAAAAGCGGTATGGAAGTCATCATTATTATGCCCCATATTCCGGATAAACCGTATGCGTTTGCAGTGGCAAAGACATACTATAAAGAACTGATTGAGGCCGGGGTACAGATTTATGAGTACACGCCAGGTTTTGTACATGCAAAGATTTTTGTCTCAGATGATGATACGGCCACGGTCGGCACGATCAATCTGGATTACAGAAGCCTGTATCTTCACTTTGAGGATGGAGTCTTTATCTACGATAATCCGGTGGTGGCAGACATCGAACGAGACTTCCAGGAGACGTTGACCAGGTGTCATCTTGTCACGCTGAAAGAAGTTCAGGAAAGACCTGTCAGGGTAAAAATTGAAGGACAGATTCTCAGGCTGTTTGCTCCACTGATGTAGGGCAGGCCTCGTTTTCGTGTCCTGAAAAGGGAAAAACTTCCGAAAAACGGAAAATCAAATGTACATTTGAGAAAAAATATAGTATAATGCTTAGGTGGTTAAAAAAAGATTCACATACAGGAGGATATGTTATGGTAAAAGCAGTAGTAGGTGCTAACTGGGGAGACGAGGGGAAAGGTAAGATTACGGACATGCTCGCAAAGCAGGCCGATATTATCGTCCGCTTTCAGGGAGGAGCAAATGCCGGTCATACAATTATCAACGACTATGGAAAGTTTGCACTCCATACACTACCATCCGGTGTGTTCTATAATCATACAACAAGTGTCATCGGAAATGGAGTTGCTTTGGATATTCCGGTGTTAATCAAGGAAATCCAGTCCATTGTTGACAGAAATGTACCGATGCCGAAGATCAAAGTTTCAAACCGTGCGCAGATGGTAATGTCTTACCACAAGCTGTTTGACCAGTATGAGGAAGAGCGTCTTGGAAAGAAATCCTTTGGATCTACCAAATCAGGGATTGCTCCGTTCTATTCTGACAAATATGCAAAGATTGGATTTCAGGTAAGCGAACTGTTTGATGAAGATCTGTTAAAGGAGAAAGTTGTGCGGGTGGCAGAACAGAAAAATGTACTGCTGGAGCATTTGTATCACAAACCGCTGATTCAGCCGGAAGACCTGCTGGAAGAGCTGATGGAATATAAGAAAATGATCGAGCCATATGTCTGTGATGTGTCTGCTTTCCTTCATGAAGCGTTAAAGGAAGGAAAAGAGATTCTTCTGGAAGGACAGCTCGGAACATTAAAAGATCCGGATCACGGAATTTATCCTATGGTAACTTCCTCCTCAACGCTTGCCGGTTATGGCGCGATCGGAGCAGGAATTCCGCCATACGAGATTAAAAAGATTGTGACAGTATGTAAGGCATACTCCAGTGCTGTCGGAGCTGGCGCATTCGTCAGTGAAATCTTTGGCGAAGAGGCAGATGAGCTCAGACGCCGCGGAGGTGACGGCGGAGAGTACGGCGCTACGACAGGACGTCCGAGAAGAATGGGATGGTTCGA
>CAJFMZ010000035.1 GCA_904393575.1 uncultured Sellimonas sp.
GAAGACGAACGTTTTTATGAGCATAATGGAATCGATCTCAAAGGTATCGTCCGTGCCGGATTGATCGGTATCACGACCGGAGATTTTTCTCAGGGCGCTTCCACTCTGACTCAGCAGCTGATAAAAAATAATGTTTTTGACTTCATGTCAGAAGACACGTTCTTTGACAAACTGGAACGTAAAATCCAGGAGCAGTACCTTGCAGTCAAGCTTGAAAAGCAGATGTCAAAGAGCGAAATCATGGAAAACTATCTGAATACAATCAACCTCGGTCAGAATACCCTGGGTGTTCAGGCTGCTTCCCAGCGTTACTTCAACAAGGATGTATCCCAGCTGACGCTCTCTGAATGTGCGGTCATTGCCGCTATCACCCAGAGTCCAAGCTACTATAATCCGATCACTCATCCGGACAATAACGCTGAGCGCCGCCAGCAGGTTCTTGACAATATGCTGGACCAGGGCTATATCTCTCAGGATGCATACGATGAGGCTATGGCCGACGATGTATATTCCCGTATTCAGAACGTCAACACGAACATTACTCAGAGCACGACACCGCAAAGTTATTTTGTCGATGCTTTGACCGAACAGATTCTCAATGATCTGGAAGATCCGGACATTGGACTTGGTTACAGTGAGACCCAGGCCTATAATACATTATACAAAGGAGGCCTGAGCATTTATTCCACACAGGATCTGGAAATCCAGGGAATCTGTGATCAGATTGTCAATGATGACAGCAATTATCCTTCCAATATTAAATATGGCCTCTCCTACGCCCTGACTGTGACACGTGCAGACGGCACACAGGAGAATTACAGTTCCGGTCATATCAAACAGTTCCGGAATATGAAATATGGCCTGACTTTTGATTCGGAAGATGAAGCCTACCAGGTTATTGAGGCATTTAAGGCTTCCATCGCCCAGGAGGGAGATACCTACGATGAAGTCATCGATCTGTCTCCTCAGCCGCAGGCATCAGTGACGGTCATTGATCAGGCGACCGGCCAGATCAAGGCCATGGTCGGAGGCAGGGGAGCGAAGTCTTCCAGCATGAGTCTGAACCGTGCCTATACCGGATCCACCAGACAGCCTGGATCCTGTTTCAAGATTCTCTCTACCTACGCTCCTGCCCTTGACAGTGCGGGCGAGACACTTGCCACCATTATCAAGGATGAGCCGTATGAATACGCAGACGGTACTCCTGTCTCAAACTGGTGGGGAGATTACTACCGCGGAAATATGACCATGCGCGAGGCCATCGAGCAGTCCGCCAATATCTGTGCAGTCAAGACACTCACTGAGATCACACCTCAGCTTGGTTTCACATACTGCCAGAAGTTCGGGCTCTCTACCCTTGTAGAAAGCCGTACTACAGAAGACGGCCGGGTATTTACCGATATTCAGCAGCCTCTGGCTCTGGGCGGTATTACAGACGGTGTATACAACTATGAAATGTGCGCAGCCTATGCGACAATCGCAAACGGCGGTGTCTACCAGGAACCAATCATGTACACGAAAATCCTGGATCATGATGGAAATGTTCTTCTCGACCGTACACAGACTCAGGAGAAACGTACTGTCCTGAAAGAATCCACCGCATATCTTCTGACCAGTGCCATGGAGGGCGTTCTGACAGAGGGAACCGGTACTCCGGCCCGCCTTTCCAACATGGCCGCTGCCGGAAAGACCGGTACGACTTCCAACAATGTCGACCTCTGGTTTGCAGGTTTTACACCTTATTACACCTGTACAATCTGGACTGGTTTTGATGACAATACCCCGCTTGCAGATCAGGAATGGAATTATCATCTGCGGATGTGGAAACAGATCATGGAGCAGATCGATTCCACAAAAGAGCTTTCCAACACAGATTTTGAAATTCCGGATTCCGTTGTAGAACGGACGGTATGTACGACAACCGGCAAGCTTGCTGTTTCCGGATGTCCGTCCGTGACAGAATATTTTGATAAAGATACCGCTCCGACCGAAAGTTGCTCCGGACATCGTTCTTACAGAAAGTCAACAGGAAGCAGCTCTAACAGCAGCAGCGGAACAACTTCCGATTCCGGACAGTCCGATGACAGCCAGTCCTCGGACAACTCCAGTAGCTCCGATAGTTCTGGCAGCGAAACGTCAGGAAACAGCGATGCAGGCAGCAGTTCCGATACCAGCCAGGATTCCGGAACGGCATCTGACGGAAACAGCCAGAGTGATTCTTCCGGTGGAGAATCCTCTGCCGAATAAACCGGTTACCAGGAATGGCCATCCGTCCTGTCACAAAAGGTCCTGTGTATCAGATCAGATGATCTGATACACAGGACCTTTCTTTTCTCCTTTATTTCGGAAACAATGTTCCAATCATATGTTTCACACTGTATTATTTTTCATCCAGCACAAGTTTGGCTGCACCGCAGATTCCTGCGTCATTTCCGAGCTCGGCCAGAGTAAATCTGACATCTTTGTCAGCAAAAAACGCTCTTTCCTGGTACGGCTTTTCAATATACGGGATCAGCACTTCTCCTGCCTTTGAGACTCCTCCACCAATAACAATCGCTGCAGGATCCACTGCAGCCGCCAGGTTGGCCAGTGCATAGCCAAGATATCTTCCGAACTCCCATGCAATCTCGTCAGCCACTTTGTCACCTGCTTTTACCGCATCAAAAACAGTCTTTGCACTGACTTCTCCCTCTCTCAGTACCGTATCCTGATCCGTCGCTTCCAGCTTTTTCTTCGCAAGACGGGTAATTCCTGTGGCTGATGCATACTGCTCCAGACATCCATGATTTCCGCATCCGCAGCTTTCCGTCTCTTCATAGTTGACACAGAGATGTCCGATCTCTCCACCTGCGCCATGTTCACCGGCCAGGATCTTTCCATTGATGAGAATCCCCCCGCCGACACCGGTTCCGAGAGTGACCATAATCATATTCCGGCAGCCGCGTCCTCCGCCGAGCCACATCTCACCAAGAGCCGCCACATTCGCATCATTTCCTGTTGCTGTTTTGATTCCTGTCAGCTCTTCCATTTCTTTTTTGACATTTTTGTATTCCCATCCAAGGTTTGCGGTCGCTTTTACAATCCCCTCTTCCGTAATCGGCGCCGGTACGCCGATACCGATTCCAGCCACCTCTTCTTTCGAAATTCCGTTCTTTTCCAGACAGTCCATAAGAGATTCGGCAATGTCAGGAAGGATCCGGCTCCCTTTGTCTTCAATTCTGGTCTTAATCTCCCACTTTTCCTGAAGCTTTCCATCTTCCTGAAATAATCCCAATTTGACAGTAGTTCCTCCTATGTCAACTCCAAAACAATAATTCATCTCTGTACTTTCCTTCCTCTTATTTTGACAGACTTTCCTGTACGCGTCTGTATAATTCTTCCGCCGCATTATATCCCATCTGTTTCTGTCTATGGTTGACAGCCGCAGACTCTACGATAATGGCCAGATTTCTTCCTGGACGGATCGGAATCGAATGACATACTACTTTGTTGCCCAGGAACTCTGTGTATTCCTCTTTCAGTCCGAGCCGGTCATACTCCCGGTTCTTGTCCCACTCTTCCATATTGATCACAAGATCGATCGTCTGTGTCTCTCTTACGCTCTGAACACCAAACAGACTCTTCACATCGACAATACCGATTCCGCGGAGCTCGATAAAATGTCTTGTGATATCCGGCGCTGTTCCCACCAGCGTGTCATCACTGACTTTTCTGATCTCCACAACATCATCCGTCACCAGACGGTGTCCCCGGTTAATCAGCTCCAGTGCCGCCTCGCTCTTTCCAATGCCGCTCTCGCCCATAATCATAACTCCGACACCATATACATCAACCAGAACTCCATGGATGGAAATGCACGGCGCCAGTTCCACATTCAGCCATCTGATCACTTCCGCCGTAAAAGCAGAAGTCTGTTTGCTGGACTGGAAAATCGGTACTTTCATCTCATTGGCCATCCTGAGGAACATCTCATCCGGCTCCATATTCCGGCAGTATACAATACATGGGATTCCATAGGAGAGAAGCTGTGCATACATCTCTTTCTTTTTCTCATCCGGCAGTGTCTCCAGATAGGTATACTCCACATATCCGATGATCTGAACCCGTTCAGAATCAAAATGATCAAAGTAACCCGTCAGCTGAAGGGCAGGACGGTTGATATCCGGAACCTGAATTTCCGACTGTGTCAGATCCAGATCAGGAGTCAGATTTTTCAGGTTCATCTTCTCAATTAATTTTTCAAGCTTCACACCCATATTTTTTCTCCTTTATCTCTCTGAGTTGAAATCATTTTGTGAATAGTATAACATATTAATGAAAAAAATCATACACATCTCTGGCAGATTTTTCGTTCATGGTAGGAAGTTTTTTCAGATCTTCCACTTCCGCCTGCCGGATCGCATCCAGGCTCTGGAAATGCTTCATCAGATCCTTTCGTCTTTTCGGCCCTACTCCTGGAATATCGTCCAGAATCGAATGTACCTGTCCTTTCCCGCGGAGCTGACGGTGAAACTCAATAGCAAATCGATGCGCCTCATCCTGTATCCGTGTGATCAGCTTGAATGCCTCCGAATCCGTCCGGATCGGCAGCTCTTCATCCTGATAGTACAGACCTCTGGTACGGTGTCTGTCATCTTTTACCATGCCGCAGACCGGAATCTGAATATGCAGCTCCTCCAGCACCTCTTCTGCGATATGGACCTGGCCTTTTCCTCCATCCATCAAGATCAGGTCCGGAAAGACCGTAAAGCTTCCGAACTCTTTTCCCTCTTCCTGCTCTTTCTTTCCATGTGTAAAGCGTCTCGTAAGGACTTCTCTCATACTTGCATAGTCGTCTGCCCCTTCTACGCCTTTGATCCGGAATTTTCGATAATCACTCTTTTTCGGCTTTCCATCCTCATATACTACCATGGAGCCCACCGAGGCAAATCCGCTTGTATTGGATATGTCGAATGCCTCCATCCTCCGGATTCCCGAAATCCCAATGATCTCCTCCAGCTCACGGACCGCTCCTGTCGTCCTGCCGGCCTCCCGGATCAGATGCTCCTTGTCTTTTGCCAGAATCATTGCCGCATTCTTCTGCGCCAGCTCACAGAGCTTCTCCTTGCTTCCCTTTTTCGGAACCGTAAAGGTCACCTTATGTCCCCTGCGGCTCGTCAGCCATTCTGCCAGGAGATCCGCTTCCTCAAGCTCATAAGGCAGCAGAAGCTCCCTTGGGATATAAGGTGTTCCGGCGTAAAACTGTTTGATAAAGCTGGACAAGATGTCCGCCTTGGATTCATCCGGATCCGTCCTCAGGTAAAAATGATCCCGTCCGATCAGACGTCCTCCCCGGATAAAGAACACCTGTACTACCGCATCTTCGTTCTCCCGTGCCACTGCCAGAACATCCCTGTCCTCTCCCGGCTTACCTGCATCTGTAATCTTCTGCTTTTCTGAAATTTTCCTGACACTTCCAATCAGGTCCCGGTACTCGATCGCCTTCTCAAACTCCATCTTCTCCGACGCTTCTGCCATCTTCTCTTCCAGCTCTTTCAAAATCCCGTCGTAGTGTCCTGACAGAAATTTTACGACTTTGTCAATGGATTCCCTGTACTGTTCACTGGAGATCAATCCCTGACACGGAGCATCGCACTGCTTGATATGATAATAGAGACACGGGCGCTCTTTCCCGATATCCCGCGGAAGGCTGCGGCTGCAGCTTCGCAGATGATACAGCTTTCGCACCATGTCAATAATGTCTTTCACTGCCTGGGAACTCGTATAAGGGCCAAAATACTTGGCCTTGTCCTTCGCCTGTCTCCGCACCATCATAATCCTCGGAAACGGTTCCTGAACCGTCACCTTAATAAATGGATAGGTCTTATCGTCCACCAGCATCGTATTATACTTCGGCCTGTGCTCCTTGATCAGATTGCATTCCAGCACCAGCGCCTCCAGCTCAGAGTCTGTGACAATATACTCAAATCTTCGAATATGCGTAACCATCTGTTCAATCTTGACGCCCTTGTTTCTGCTGCTCTGAAAATACTGGCGCACCCGGTTCTTCAGACTGATGGCCTTCCCGACATAGATGATTTCATCTTTTTCATCATGCATCAGATAAACACCGGGCTTCGCCGGAAGTTTTTTCAGTTCATCTTCGATCACAAACATCGCTTCACCTCTTTAACTTCATCTATTCTAGCAAAAGAACAGCGCATGGGCAATCCCCATACGCTGAATTCTCTGCTTTATTCTTCTGTCACTTCAAGATCCGTATGCTCTACCGGTTTCATCGCAATCCGCTCTTCCTTTTTGGCGCCTTCCTCCGGCATTCCTTTGACCTCGTGGAAAATCTTCATAAACTCTTTTCCGGTAATGGTCTCCTTCTCAATCAGGAATGCTGCGATCTTGTCAAGTGCTTCCCGGTTCTCCATGAGAAGCCGTTTTGCCTCATCGTAGGCTGTTTTCAACATCTGCATAACTTCCGAGTCGATCTCCGCTGCTGTCGCCTCACCGCAGTTCATGACCGCCCTGCCGTCCAGATACCGGTTCTGAATGGACTCCAGTCCGATCAGACCAAACTTCTCAGACATTCCGTACTGCGTAATCATGGCTCTGGCAACCTTCGTTGCCTTTTCAATATCATTGGACGCGCCCGTCGTCACCGTATCGAACACAATCTCCTCAGCGGCACGCCCTGCAAGAAGTCCTACCAGCATGGCCTCAAGCTCTTTTTTCGTATTGAGGAACTTCTCCTCCTCCGGCGTCTGCATGACATAACCAAGCGCCCCCATCGTACGGGGAACAATCGTGATCTTCTGAACCGGTTCGGAATCCTTCTGAAGCGCACTCACAAGCGCATGTCCCACTTCGTGGTAGGAAACGATTCTCCGCTCTTCCTGACTCATGATCCGGTCTTTCTTTTCTTTTCCTACCAGAACGACCTCCACGGCCTCAAACAGATCTGACTGACTGACCGCATGGCGACCATGCTTGACAGCATTGATCGCTGCCTCATTGATCATATTGGCAAGGTCCGATCCTACCGCACCGCTTGTTGCAAGCGCAATCTCTTCCAGATTCACACTCTCATCCATCCGGACATCCTTGGCATGCACCTTCAGGATATCCACCCGGCCTTTCAGGTCCGGCCTTTCCACAATAATTCTCCGGTCAAACCGTCCCGGTCTTAACAGCGCCGGGTCCAGAATCTCCGGACGGTTTGTGGCTGCCAATAGCAGAAGCCCTTTATTGGTATCAAATCCATCCATCTCCGCCAGAAGCTGATTCAAGGTCTGTTCCCTTTCATCATTTCCTCCCAGCTGAGAATCTCTGCTCTTTCCGATGGCGTCGATCTCGTCAATAAAAATAATGCACGGCGCCATCTGCTGCGCCTGCTTGAACAGATCCCGCACACGGGAAGCTCCGACACCGACATACATTTCCACAAAAGCAGAACCGGAAAGAGAGAAAAACGGTACATTGGCCTCTCCTGCCACTGCTTTTGCAAGCAGTGTCTTACCGGTTCCAGGCGGTCCCACAAGAAGCGCTCCTTTTGGAAGCTTGGCTCCGACGCCGGTATACTTCCCTGGATTATGCAGGAAATCCACCACTTCCTGGAGTGACTCCTTGGCCTCATCCTGTCCCGCCACATCGCGGAATGTCACCCCGGTACTTTTTTCCACATACATCTTCGCATTGCTCTTTCCGATTCCCATCATGCCTCCGCTGCTCTTTGATACGCGGCGCATCAGGAAGCTGAGCAGAATAAACACCAGCACAAACGGAAGCACAACACTGAATACCAGGTTCAGAATCATCATGGAAGTGGAATCCGGAATCGCACTGCTTACAATGACTCCGGCGTCTTCCAGTTTCTTGTACATATCCGGATCATCCACAATGCCTGTATAATACTCTACCTGGGATCCCGTATGAAACTGCGTAAACCAGCTGCTTCCCTGGATCACATCGCTCTGGCTGTCACTGCCGTCGGACTGAGTATCCTGCTGCTTTTCCGCATCGGTCTTCGGTATGATGGTGATCTTTTCCGAATCAATGGTAACCTCTTTTACTTCCCCCTGTTCTACCATATCCATGAACTTGGTATAAGAGATTTCCTGGGAGGGTGTATCCTGCATAAGCTGATACAAAAACATGACAAAAACAGCAGCAATTATCGTGGTTATAATAATAATCCCATAATTCTGCCGATTATTGTTATCGTTCTTTTTATTATTCTGATTGTCCATTCTATTCCTCCTACATGCTATCTATCTTATTATAAGTATGATCTCCATACAAATCAATAAAAACATTGTGAAATTTTGGTGAGAATTCAGCCCTGTTTTCTCAACATAAATATTGTAAATTTTACAGAGGTTGTAGTATACTAGTCAGGTAGTATTTTCAAAATAAAAGAAGAGAAATAAATTTTACGAAGGAATGGTTAGTGTATGAAAACAGGATTTGATAACGACAAATATCTCCATATGCAGTCTGAGCATATCCGGGAGCGGATCAGTCATTTTGACAACAAACTGTATCTGGAGTTCGGCGGCAAGCTTTTCGATGATTATCATGCGGCCCGCGTGCTGCCGGGATTCCAGCCGGACAGCAAATTACGGCTCTTAAAGCAGCTTTCCGATACGGCTGAAATCGTCATTGTCATCAGTGCCGGCGATATTGAGAAAAACAAAGTGCGCGGGGACCTGGGCATCACCTACGATGATGATGTGCTCCGCCTGAAAAGCGCATTCGAAGAAAACGGCCTCTATGTGGGCAGTGTTGTTATTACACAGTACAGCGGCCAGAACAGCGCGGATCTGTTCCGCCACCGTCTGGAAAATATGGGGATCCGGGTTTACACACATTATGTCATCGAAGGTTACCCATCCAATATTCCGCTGATTGTAAGTGATGAAGGATATGGAAAAAACGACTATATTGAAACCTCAAGACCTCTTGTTGTCATCACAGCTCCGGGTCCGGGAAGCGGAAAAATGGCGACCTGCCTGTCCCAGCTTTACCACGAAAACAAGCGGGGCATCCGTGCCGGCTATGCAAAATTTGAGACCTTCCCGATCTGGAATATTCCTTTGAAGCATCCGGTAAACCTGGCATACGAAGCAGCCACGGCAGACTTAAACGACGTCAATATGATCGACCCCTTCCATCTGGAAGCCTATGGAAAGACGACCGTCAACTACAACCGCGATGTGGAGATCTTCCCGGTACTCAATGCCATGTTTGAACAGATCTTTGGGGAGAGCCCGTACAAATCACCGACCGATATGGGCGTTAATATGGCCGGGAACTGCATCTGCGATGACGAAGTCTGCCAGGAAGCCTCCCGCCAGGAAATCATCCGCCGCTATTATCAGGCGAAGTGTGATCTCCTGCAGGGAAATATCCCGGACTCAGAAGTCTTTAAACTGGAACTTCTGATGAAGCAGGCCAATGTCACTATCCATGACCGGCACGTTGTGGATGCCGCTCTGGAACGTGCAGAAAGCACAGGAGCCGCTGCGGCCGCCATCGAGCTTCCTGACGGCAGAATCCTGACCGGAAAGACATCCAATCTGCTCGGTCCATCTGCGGCATTGATTTTAAATGCCCTGAAAGAGCTTGCGGGACTTGACCATGATCTTCATGTCATCTCCCCTACTGCCATCGAGCCGATCCAGACTGTCAAAACCCGCTACCTTGGAAGCAGAAACCCGCGTCTTCATATTGATGAGGTTCTGATTGCCCTCTCCATCTCCTCTGCAGCCAATCCGGCCGCACAGCTTGCCATGGAGCAGCTTCCAAAGCTGAAAGGCTGTCAGGTTCATACATCTGTCATGCTTTCTGCTGTCGATATCAAGCTCTTTAAAAAGCTGGGCATTCAGCTGACATGCGAGCCAAAATATGAACACGACCCGATTTATTAATTTTCAAGACAAAGCAAAAACCCGGACACTGTCCGGGTTTTTCTATGCTTTCTCTGATCAGGAAGCCATCTCCGCGCTTCCATTTTCAAACTGTGAATTGTAAAGTTCTGCGTAAAATCCGCCTTTTGCAAGAAGCTCTTCATGTGTTCCCTGCTCAACGATATCTCCGTCTTTCAGAACCAGAATCCGGTCCGCGTCACGGATTGTGGAAAGACGGTGGGCAATGATGAAGCTGGTTCTTCCTTTCATCAGATTATCCATCGCCTTCTGAATCTGGATCTCCGTTCTGGTATCCACGGAACTGGTCGCTTCATCAAGAATCAGAATCTTTGGATCCGCAAGAATCGCTCTTGCGATAGTCAGAAGCTGTTTCTGTCCCTGCGAAACATTGCTTGCCTCTTCATTTAATTCCATATCGTACCCATCCGGTAGTGTCTGGATAAAGTGGTCTGCATGGGCAGCCTTCGCTGCTTCCACAATCTCTTCGTCTGTCGCATCCAGTTTTCCGTACCGGATGTTCTCCCGGATGGATCCATTAAACAGCCAGGTATCCTGAAGCACCATACCGAACATCTGGCGCAGTTCTCCACGGTTGAAGTCTTTGACATTATGTCCGTCCACAAGGATGGCTCCCTCATTGACATCGTAGAAACGCATCAAAAGCTTGATCAATGTGGTTTTTCCGGCTCCTGTCGGTCCTACGATGGCAATCTTCTGTCCTTCCGTAACTTTGGTGGAAAAATCTTTGATAATGATATGATCCGGATTGTATCCGAATTTTACATGATCAAACTCTACATTGCCCTGCAGACCTTCCGTCCGCACCGGATGCTCAACCGTCTGTACTTCTTCTTCCTCTTCCAGGAATTCAAAGACACGCTCGGAGGCTGCCGCCATGGACTGAAGCATGTTGGCCACCTGTGCCACCTGCTGAATCGGCTGGGTAAAGTTTCTGACATACTGGATAAAGGACTGGATATCCCCCACTTCGATTGTCTGTTTGATCGCCAGATAACCGCCGAGGATCGTCACTCCTACATATCCCAGATTCCCAACAAACTGCATGATCGGCATCATCATTCCGGAGAAGAACTGAGACTTCCATGCCGTCTGGTACAGGACATCATTCATTTCGTTAAATTCTTTCAGCACATCTTCTTCCTTATTAAAGGCTTTTACAATGCTGTGTCCTCCATATACTTCTTCCACCTGTCCATTTACATGTCCCAGATACTCCTGCTGGTTTTTAAAGTATTTCTGAGAATGCTTTACAATAAAGGAAATCAGGATCAGGGAAATCGGAAGAATCAAAAGAGCTACCACCGTCATCAGCGGACTGATGCTCAACATCATGACAAGGACACCGATCAGCGTAGTCACGGATGTAATCATCTGTGTCGCAGTCTGGTTCAGACTCTGGCTGAACGTATCCACATCATTCGTCACACGGGAGAGCACTTCTCCGTGTGTCTTTGTGTCAAAGTAATTCATCGGAAGACGGTTGATCTTCTCGGAAATTTCCTTTCTCATCCGGTAAGTCAGCTTCTGGGTGACTCCTGTCATGATAAATCCCTGAATGAAGGAAAATCCTGCACTGATTACATACAGAATCAAAAGAGTAATCAGGATCCGGCCGATTCTTCCAAAATCAATTCCGTCTCCTCCGGTCACCTTGCTGACCAGTCCGGTAAAAATCTCTGTGGTCGCCTTTCCAAGTACTTTCGGCCCGATAATATTGAAAATAGTACTTCCAACAGCAAACAGCATGACAAACAGAATCGGGATCTTATAAGGTCCGATATAGTTCAGCACCCGCTTCAGAGTGCCTTTAAAATCCTTTGCCTTTTCCCCGGTTCCCATATGTCCATGGCCGCCCATAGGGCCTCTTCTTCGATTACTCATGTGCTGCTTCCCCCTTTCCGCTTCCTGTTACCGCCTGTTCCAGTTCTGCCTGGGAAAGCTGGGACGAAGCGATCTGGTAATATGCATCACAGTTTTTCAAAAGCTCCTCATGAGTTCCGATGCCTGCAATCTCACCTTCATCCAGAACAATGATCTGTTCCGCATGCAGGATCGTGCTGATTCTCTGAGCCACGATGATCACCGTACTATCTTTTGTTTTCTCCTTCAACGCCTGACGCAGTACGGTATCTGTCTTATAGTCCAGTGCGGAAAAGCTGTCATCAAAGATAAAGATATCCGGATGCTTTGCAACTGCCCTTGCAATGGAAAGCCGCTGTTTCTGACCTCCGGACACATTGCCTCCTCCCTGAGAGATCGGGCTGTCATACTCATCCGGCTTTTCCTCGATGAATTCTTTTGCCTGGGCGATTTCAGCCGCCTCCTGAATCGTTTCCATTGTCATATCTTCATTGCTGTATGCAATATTAGAAGCGATAGTTCCGGAGAAAAGGACTCCCTTCTGCGGTACATACCCAAGCTTTTCTCTCAGCTCATGCTGCGTCACCTGTCTGATGTCCTGTCCGTCAACCCGTATTGCTCCCTGAGTCACATCATAGAAACGTGGAATCAGGTTGACCAACGTGGACTTGCCGCTTCCCGTACTTCCGATAATGGCGGTCGTCTCTCCCGGTTTTGCAGTAAAGTGAATATCATGAAGCACATCCTTTTCAGCTCCCGGATAACGGAAGGAGACATGATCAAATTCTACCAGCCCTCTGCCCTCTTTCGGGAAATGCTCTGCCTTCTGCGGGTCCTTGACTGCGGTCTCACTGGTCAGGATTTCATCCACACGTCCTGCTGCAACCGCCGCTCTTGGAAGCATGATGGAAATCATACAGATCATCAGGAATGCCATAATAATCTGCATTGTATACTGAATAAACGCCATCATATCTCCCACCTGCATCTGGCCGTTGTCCACGCCGTGGGCTCCGGTCCACATAATCAGAATACTGATTCCATTCATGATCAGCATCATGGACGGCATCATAAAGGTCATGGCACGGTTGACAAAGAGATTGGTCTTTGTCAGGTCTTTATTGGCCTTGTCAAACCGTTCCTCCTCATGCTTTTCCGTATGGAAGGCACGGATGACGGAAAGTCCGGTCAGAATCTCTCTGGTCACCAGATTGACCCGGTCCACCATCTTCTGAAGGATCCGGAACTTTGGCATCACACAAAGGAACAGTACCAGTACCAGAAGCATGATCAGTACCACTCCAAGCGCGATGATCCATGTCATGGAGACATTGGTATGAATCACTTTGTAGATACCGCCCACTGCCAGGATCGGCGCATAAAGCACCATACGAAGCAGCATGACAATCACCATCTGAATCTGCTGGATATCATTGGTACTTCTCGTAATGAGTGATGCGGTTGAAAAGTGATCGAACTCACTGTTGGAAAATCCAACTACTTTGTGGAATACATTTCTTCTCAAATCCCGGCCTACGGCAGCCGCTGTTCTGGAAGCCAGCAGTCCGACTGTCACACTGGCAAGAAGCCCCAGGAACGCAAGTCCCAGCATCTTTGCACCTGTAGTCAGAATATATC
The DNA here is from genome assembly GCA_904393575.1 of uncultured Sellimonas sp. Classification (GTDB taxonomy): domain Bacteria; phylum Bacillota; class Clostridia; order Lachnospirales; family Lachnospiraceae; genus Sellimonas. The sequence goes on from CAJFMZ010000035.1 coordinate 13,437, forward strand.
CGGTCCTCAGCGCATTCATATCCACACCGATGGTTTTATAGACATGTTCAATGTAGACAGCCGCTGTCTGTTCCAGCATAGTATCCGGCATATCGGACATCTGCTGTTCCATCTGATCAACCATTGCCTCTCTTTGCTCTTCCGGCATCATCCGGAGGATATCAAACATGGAAACATCTTCGGACACTGCTCCCTCCGGCATCTGGGACAGGATCTGTGTCTTCATTGCATCCAGCTCATCACTGTCTGAAGAAAGCCCCTCTGCCAGCAGCATCGGTTTTCCCAGAATCTCAAACAGCTCTGATATCTTTTCGTCATCTTTTGCCACAGAATCTTTCAGAACATAAAACTCCACGTCTGTATCAAGATCCTGTTTCGTCCCCTCCCGATAGGCATCCCGAACGGTCTGCACGTCATCTGACGGGACTAAAAGCAGCAGATTTTCCAGATCATCTTTCCCGATCTGCTCCGGAACGTCCGTGTCAATTCCGCCCTGCTGAATCCCTACATTGACAATATCTGACGTATAGGTCGGCAGCGACAGATCGCAGAACGCCTGTACAAACAGCACGACAATAATGGCCAGCACGATGCCTGCATGCTGTTTCAGATATTTGAATAGTTTTCCCATAATCTTTTCCTTCTTTCTGCCTTAATTTTCTTCGTCTAATTCAGCTATGCATTTTTCCCTCATGTGGATGCTGCAACTTTCCATTTCCTCCTTTGTCATCAGGTTTTCCCGAATCTGAAGCAAAATCCGCCGGAACAGCAGCTTTTCTTCCGGCAAGATATCCTGAAACATGGTATCATCCATCTTCTTCATCGCATCCTTGATCCGGTCGATATAGTGCTTTCCCTCTTCACTGAGCGTGATCCACAAAATCCGCTGGTCCTGTTCATCCTGTCTCCGGACAACCAGTCCCCGCGCCTCCAGCTTCTTCAGAAGCGCTGTCATAGACGGTGGCCTCACACCTAGCTTCCTGGCAATCTCCTTCTGAGGCAGTCTTCCTTCCTTTGAAAGAATAAACAGACATCCTGCCTGCCCCGGTTTCAGATCCACATCCTTCATGCACTGCATAATCCGATATTTCTGTGCATGGAGAATCTGATTCAACAAAAGAGGAACCGGTATTTCTTTTCCCCGCTTTTCCTCCATAGTATTTCCTCCTTAATTAGTTAGATGTCTAACGGATAGTTTAGTATTCTGCACAATATATGTCAACACTAATCTGCTTATTTCACTTTTTAATCACAATTTTTAACAAAAATTTAATTAAACAACTAACTAATCCGGGTACTCTTTCGAATACCCGGATTTTCTTCTGTTTCTACGCTATCTGTTTCTTTTTTCCTTCCTTTACCAGAAATACCGCAATCAGCAGCAGAATCAGTGTCGTACAGGACATGGCGAGAAATGTGAGATTCAATCCGTGCATCTGTGCTCTGTCTCCGTATGTTCCTTCGGATCTGGAAGCCACAAAGATCATGATTCCCACAAACACGGCGGAACCTATCGCTCCTGCAATGGTCCGAAGCGAAGTCAGAAGTGCCGTTCCATCCGCCGTTTTTGTCTCAGGAATACCGCTGATTCCCCATGTCACAAGAGGCATCATCAGACATCCGATGGCTGCGCAGCGGACTGCATTATAAAAGGATGCCAGCCAGATCGACATTTCCGGAGTGAGCAGGAACATCCCCAGATTACTCAGAAGCATCAGCGCCGCTCCGGACACAAACAGTTTCTTCATTCCCAGTCTGTCGTAGATTCTGCCCGCAAACGGACTGATCACCGCCATGACAAGCGAACCAGGAAGTGTGACAAGTCCGGAGATCGTGGCTGAATATCCCATGATCGTCTGTACATAGAGGGGCATGATAATCGATGACCCCATCATAACCAGATATAACAGCATGCTTCCGATCACGCTCCATGTATAATTCTTTTCTTTCAGAATCCGAAGATCCAGAAACGGCTGCTCCAGATGGAACTGCCTGTAAACAAAGAAAACCGAACCGACAACCCCGATCAAAAGTGCCGGAAGCACCTGCACACTTCCCAAGGAGTAGGTGCCAATGTTCCCGATTCCACGAGTAATTCCGCCGAACGCAAACGCGCTGAGTACAAAGGACACGACATCAAACCGCTTGTCCTGGGTTTCCAGAACATTTCCCATCACACAGATGGCAAATACAAAAGACACAAGCATAATCGCTATGAAAATGAAAAAAATCATCCTCCATCCCGACAAGTCCACAAGAATTCCTGCAAGTGTTGGCGCTACAACAGGAGCCGCCCCGATAGAAAGCCCGTACCATCCCATGATAGTGCCTCGCTTCTCCGGCGGATAGATCGTCAAAAGGATCACCTGTGCCATGGAAGTCAAAATTCCGTTCCCACACGCCTGTAAAATCCGGCCAGCCATCATAATATAAAAATTCGGTGCCGCTACACAGATCAGAAGTCCGGCTACAAAGCATCCGATGGCTGTCAGATATAGCTTTTTCGTCCGGAACCTCGTAATCAAAAATGCCGTCAACGGCATCATAATTCCCATTGCCAGCGAAAATCCGCTTGTCAGCCATTGTCCGGTTGTCACATCTACCTGAAATTCCTTAATGATCGGCGGCAGCGCCGTCGTCAATGCTGTTGAAAGCATGGAATAAGATATGCAGGTAATTAAAATATTGATAAAAATCAAAAATCGCTTTCTGTCTGTCATTTCTTCTGTCTTACTCATGATTCTCCTCCTCCTGATCGTATTCTTCCATTTTTTTTAAAATCACAAAAAGCTGCTGTTTCTCTTCCTCGGAGAGTCCTCGCATAATTCCCTTATAAACTCTTTCTCTGCCCGCTTTATACTGAAGGACCTGCTGCTCTCCTTCTTCAGTCAGTGAAACCAGGGTACTGCGCCTGTCCTTCTCCGACTGCCTCCTCGATACGAACCCTTTCTTTTCCAATTTACCAAGCAGTTCGCTCAAAGATGCCTGCCTGATCTGAAGCTTCTCGGCCAGTTCCTTCTGGCTGCATGG
>CAJFMZ010000036.1 GCA_904393575.1 uncultured Sellimonas sp.
TCTGGATAATGGCGACAATTTTCCGCTGTATCAGGAAGCAGCCAGGCGAGGATACTGCCAGGAGACGGCAATTTACTATATGTGGGATTATTTTGCGGATGATCCGGATTTTAGCATTCCGGAAACACACAGGGATAAAAAGGGCCAGATCTTTGCGGCAGGGCTCAAGCTGATTGGAGATGGAAGCGTCTCAGGCAGGACGGCCTGGATGGACAAGCCGTATCTGGGAACAACCGATGAATATGGGATTTCCACCTGCTCGGATTCTCTGATGGAATCGGCGGTTGCTTTCTGTAAGAAATATCATTGCCAGCTTTCCATGCATGCAATGGGAGGAAGTGCCATCAGCCGTGTTGTAGACCGGGCATATCGGGAAGAGAACTGGATGGAAGATGACACTCCATATGTACGGGTGGAGCACATCACAGACCCGGCAGAGGACAGTATTCGGAAGGCTGCAGAAAAAGGCATCTTTTTTGTGACACAGCCGATTTTCATGTATGCGGAGATCGAAAGTTATCTCACCAATCTGGGAGAAGCATGGATGAAGACCTGTTATCCGGTTCGGACCATGCTAGATCAGGGCGTGCAGCTCTGCTTTTCCACGGATGCTCCGGCCACATCCTGGGCAGTGCCATCCGATCCGTTTCCATGCCTGAAAGCAGCAGTGACAAGGCGTGCTTATGATGGCACCGACTGCGGACAGGATCAGCGGGTGGATATTGAGATGGCGGTGAAACTGTATACAAGAGAATCCGCAAAAGCGGCAGGATTCCAGAGAATCGGGCAGCTAAAAGAAGGATATAAGGCCCACTTCGCAGTGTTGGACCGGAATCTGTTTACCATTCCGTCAGAGGAAATTGATCAGGTCAAAGTGGAGACTCTTTATGTCAATGGCAAGTGCGAATATCAACGGTAACTGATAAAATAGAAAAGCTGAGACGGCAGATCGTTGTGTAGAAAATTTCTGCAGATAGATCCGACGGCCTCAGCTTTTTTTGCTGTTTTACAGGCGGTTTTATGATAGAATGGGAAACAGGAATAGAAAAATGATGAGAGGTAAGACATGGAAAGACAGGAATACACATGCAGTCTGCAGCAGAAAGGGTGCGGAGGATGCCCGCTTCTTTCACTGCCTTATGAGGAACAGCTGCGGAAAAAACAGAAAGCGATGAAGAAGCTCATGGGGAATTTCGGAAAGGTGCGTCCGGTGATCGGGATGGAGGATCCATGGCATTATCGGAATAAGGCAATTTCCACTTTCGCGGAAGGGCCAGGACGTCAGTTGATCAGTGGAATCTACGCCCGCGGAAGTCATTATGTGATTCCGGTCAAGACATGCCTTCTGCACCATCCGGCGCTGGATGAGGCCGTACGTGCGGTACGGAAAGCGGCAAGGCTTTGCAAATACAAGCCATACGATGAGGACAGAAAGACAGGATTGATCCGCCACGTACTGGCCCGCCACAGCCTTCTGACCGACGAAGTACTGGTAGTACTCATTACAGCAGCCCCGATTCTTCCGGGAGCGAAGGCCTTTGTGAAAAAAGTGCGGGAACTTTGCCCGAAGGTTACAACCATTGTCCAGAATATCAATCCAAGATCCACCAGCGCAGTTCTTGGATTTTCTGAGAAGATTCTGTATGGAAAGGGATATATTGTCGACGAACTGTGCGGAATTCGTTTCCGGATTGCGGCATCCAGCTTTTACCAGATTAATCCGGTTCAGACGGAGATCCTGTATCGGACAGCCATCGAGGCGGCCGGGCTTGACGGCACCCAGACCGTTCTGGACGCCTACTGCGGAGTTGGGACAATCGGACTTGCCGCTGCTCCTCATGCAAGGCACGTTCTGGGTGTCGAGAAAAATGGGAGTGCCGTCAGATGTGCCATTCAGAATGCAAAAGATAATGGAATCCAGAACGCCCGTTTCCTGAACGAAGATGCAACCAAAGCCATCCAGAAGATGGCGGCAAGAGGCGAAAAAGTAGACGTCATATTTATGGATCCGCCGCGGGCGGGCAGCACGCCGGAATTTCTGGATGCTGTCAGCCGTATGAGTCCAGAAAAACTCGTCTACATCTCCTGCAATCCGGAAACCCAGAAGCGGGATCTGGAGATTCTGAAGAAAAAAGGTTGGGGAGTCCGGGTGATTCAGCCGGTGGATTTATTTCCGCATACGGAACATATTGAGACAATTGTAACGCTTTCGCGCAAAAGACAGAGAGTGATACAATAGTAAGTTTGTAGTAAATGGCAAGGAGAAAGGTCAGGAGGCTAAGTGATACTCCCGGTAAAGTGAAGAAAATGGAATTTCGAAACTTTTGAAGAGTGTATAGCTGAACATAAAGACTTGATGAAAATTCAAGGGGCTGTCGGGAAATAGATAGTTCCAGGACTATGAATCTAAAGAAATAGATTTAAGTTTTGATGACTTAGACGAAGAGTTACAGAGAAAATACTTTAATGGACTTATAGAACAAAAATGTAATCGGAATTTTAGGTATGAAGGTAACTCATATGCAAGAGGCCATCGCTATAAACCGATAGATTTAAATTCGGAAAGGGACAAAGAATATTAAAGAAGAGTATACCTGATATTAAAAAAAGTTGAGGACTTGTCAGACGCTCCAATCATATCATTACAAATGTTTTAGCTAAGATTTTAGGGTTGAGAAAAGACTATTAGATAGATTTTCCAGGGGGGAATAGTTCTTCGGTAAATGACCTTTTGATGTATAATGAGGAAAGAGCATGAAACGAGCAAAGAGGAGGAAGAACATGAAACGGATATTGATTATTTGGGGTGGTGGAAGAGCCAGAGGAAATACAATTCAGCTGGCAGAAGCTTTCGCAAAGGGTGCCAAAGAGGCTGGAAATGAAGTTGAGATTGTCTCTCTTATGAAAAAAGAGGTGAAAGGTTGCCTAGGATGCAATGCTTGCCGATATGGAAAACCATGTATTCAGAAGGATGCATTTAATGATCTGGTACCGAAAATCAAAGAGGCAGACTGTATTGTGTTTGCATCTCCATTGTATTTCTGGACATTATCATCTCGTATTAAGGCTTTTATAGAGCGATTTTATTGCATTGCAGAGGAAGACGAAAACCCGCCGCTGGGAAGGTATGAGAAATATCCGGTCAAGGACTGTGCATTGCTTATGACATCAGCTGATAATTTCTTTTGGACCTTTGAGCAAGCTGTCTCTTATTATCGATTTGCCCTGATTCAATATATTGGTTTTCATGACAAAGGAATGTTGCTTGCCGGTGGCTGTGGAGATACAAATGGGAAGCCACAGATCGAGAAAACAGAATATCTTGAGAAGGCATATGAATTTGGAAAATCTATTTATATGGAGTAAAGTAAAAGAAGAAGTAAAGTGTACAGGGAGACAAAGAATGAATAATCAGAAACAAGAAGAACGAACAGCCGGCATTCCTTCCATGGAGGAGGCTCGATCGTTATTGGAAGAGGGCGGCAGAATGAATCCGGGACCGTGGATCCGGCACAGTGAATATGTGGCGGAAGCTGCCGGGAAAATCGCGGCCGAGTGTGAAGGAATGGATGAGGAGACGGCTTATATCTGCGGCCTGCTTCATGACATTGGAAGGCGATTCGGAGTCAGCTATCTGGCACATGTCTACGATGGCTATACGTTTTTGAGGGAGCTTGGATATGAGAAAGCTGCGAGGACAGCGCTGTCCCATTCATTCAACCGGAAAAGGATGGAAGATTACATCGGAAAGTCTGATATATCAGAGGAGAAACAGGAAGAGCTGAAAAGACTGCTGGATGCAATGGAATACGATGAATACGATTATCTGATTCAGCTCTGCGATTCCATAGCTGTGGCTGACGGGATTGTATCTCTGGAAGAGCGGATGAATGATGTGAAAAGCCGTTATGGTTATTACCCGCAGGAAAAATGGGACAGAAATATGGCGCTGAAAGAATACTTTGAGAAAAAGATGGGAAAAGATCTGTATACGGTTGTGCAGATGAAAAGCACACCAGAACAATAAGAAAAAGTTAGATGGTTGCGGATTGACAATGACTGTCAACCAAAGATATGATTTAGCTACATGAACAGTGCACTGATTCATTTAAGAAATCTTTGGAGAAATATCGGAAAAAGAAAAGATCATTTTGCTTAAAAAGGCAATGTTCCGCTATGATCACAACGGCCGAGAGAGCTATCAGTATAAACCACAGGACAAGGCGAAGGACGGGGAAAACATGCAGATATATTTTCTGACGGATACCCGGATCAGCATGGATGAAAAATATGTGCTGGCGCAGAAAAAGAAACAGGAAATCCTGGAACAAGAAGAGATTTCCAGTGGGGAGCAATCAGAAGCTCATTGGGGTGAAGATACGGAATGGATTATCCGGCTGGCCAAACAGATCCGGAAACATTGGGATGTGGAACGGAGTTATCACGAAAACTGTGAAACAGAGAGGAGAGAGGAACGAAGGAAAGAGCATCATGAGTAATTGAAAAAGAAGCTGGAAGGGCTCAATTCTTCCAACTTCTTTTTTGGACAATTTCTGTAAAGGAATCAAATATACAGTTCGCATTCTTTGCGTTCGGAACATGCTTTTTTCAACATGGCGCCGGCAGCGGCCAACATGATACCGTTTACCTTTCGGGCAGAATGTGGACAGATAGAGACACAGCGCATACACGAAATGCATGTCTTGCTGTCAACCTTTTTTGGATTAGTAAGGTCTATCGCCTGTACCGGGCATTTTTCAGCGCATAAGCCACAGTTGACACAAGCTTTGGAAGGCTTTGGCACCATACCGGCTCCGCCGCCTTTTTTATATGGACGATTTCCCGGAATGGATGGCAGGGAGATATCTTGTGCATCCAGTTTTGCCTGGATTTTCCCGGCAAATGAGTGGAGTGTTGTCTGATCCTGGTGATCCGGACGTCCTGCTGCGAATTGGCGGACGATAGAATGTTCCGCTATGGCAGCTACAGCGGCTATGACGCGGAATCCGGACTGCGTTGCGGTATCCTGCAGTTCTGCCAGTGTATCTTCATACGCCCGGTTGCCGTAGACACATACAAGGACAGCCTTTGCCCCGTTCCCCTGGATTTTTGAAAGTCTCTTTGCCGCCGGAGCCGGGACACGGCCGCCGTAGGAAGGGACCCCAATGACTGCAACGTCATCTTCTGCTAAAGAAACAGAGGAAAAATCTGTTTTTCTGTCAGTCAGATCAACAGGTTGCATGTCGCCGTTTAATCCGTTTGTAAGTATATCCAATGCCTTTTTTGTCCCGCCGGTCGGACTAAAACAAATTTCATAAAGTTTCATTTTCAATGTCCTCCTATTGTCTATTATTTTTTCAGTTTGAAGATTCAGACTCCCTGCCGTTTCATATTTTCCACATCAGTATACCTATAGGAAAATCTGTGGATTTCTCTTGTATTTTTGCAATGGAATGTGTAAAATGAATTGGTGTAAAAAGAAGAATTACATCTTCGCATAGTATAGCACGGCCGAGATGTAAAGTCAACATTTACACCGTGGCGGCTGTTTGGATTTTTTGAAAGGATAGAATTATGCAAATAAGTATGAAGTGTTCTGTGGCAGTGCACTGCCTGATATTTATAAACGAGGCGAAAGGGAAAGTAAGAGTAACCAGTAAATTGCTGTCGCAAAGTACCGGCTGCAACCCAGTGGTGATCCGCAATGTGTTCAGTGCATTGAAGAAGGCAGGCATTATTACTGTTGCCCGTGGCACTGGCGGGGCCGAATTATGCAGGAAGCCGTCTGAAATCACGTTGTACATGATCTATCAGGCCCTTGAGCCCGATGGTCTTTCTTCCTTGATTGGAATTCATTCTTGTGAAGACAGAGCATGTCCTGTGGCGCAGAATATTCGCCAGGTCCTGCAGGGGCCTTATAAGAAAATCGAAGATTCCATTCAAACAACGATGGAAGGGATCACGCTTGAGTCGATGATTGAAGAGTTTCACAGAAGAGTACCCGATCCCCGGTCAGACGCAATGAAATCAATGTAAAAAATAAAGCTGGAAAAGCCGTGCTCCTCAAGGGGACTGGCTTCTCCAGCTTTTTTGGCGACAGGAAACAATGAGGCCGTTTAGGCGATCGTCTGAATTCCTGTCACTTCATATCCTTCTTCTGTTACAGCTGCTTTGAGCATTTCATCTGTCACGGTTTCAGGAACGGAGACAACAGCTTTTTTGTCTTCCAGGCTGACAGAAACGTCGGAAGCGCCTTCGATTGCTTCCAAAGCTTTCTTTACATGCTTTACGCAGTTCTGACACATCATTCCTTCTACTGAGAGTTCTTTTTTCATTTTGGTACCTCCTATATTTTGATTCATTTTATTTGGACAGCAGTCTTCTTCCGGAATCGTTTCTCTGATGGAAGATTCCTGGGAAGAGACAGACTCTGCTATCGTTGTATGTGTAACATTGACCGGTTTTGTATCTTTTTCTTCGCCGGCTGAAACGACAGATCCGTGCTTTGGTTTGAAGAAGCGCAGACGCAGTGCATTGCTTACAACAAAAACGGAGCTGAAGCTCATGGCAAGGGCCGCGATCATCGGATTCATTTTCAGACCGAATGCAGTGTAGTAGCAGCCTGCCGCAATCGGGATTCCGATTACATTATAAAAGAATGCCCAGAACAGGTTTTCCTTGATATTCCGGATGGTTGCCTTGCTCAGTTCGATGGCGCCGGCTACATCCAGGAGATCGTTTTTCATCAGCACAATATCGGCGGATTCCATGGCAACATCGGTTCCTGCTCCGATTGCGATTCCTACATCGGCTCTTGCAAGGGCGGGTGCATCGTTGATGCCATCGCCCACCATGGCGGTCTTTTTGCCGCTTTCCTGCAGCCGCCGGATTTCCTGCTCCTTATCCTCAGGGAGTACTTCTGCGATAACCCGGTCGACACCGACCTGACGGCGGATCGCTTCGGCGGTTTTTTTGTGGTCTCCGGTCAGCATGACAACTTCAATTCCCATAGCCTGGAGTTCTTTGACCGCCTGACGGCTTGTCGGTTTTACAACATCGGCTACTGCAATCATACCAAGAAGACGACCGCCTTCTGCAAAGTATAATGGCGTTTTCCCGTCGGACGCCATCTGATCCTGGAGCTGATCCAGTGCCGGATCATGAATGGAAAAGGCATCCATCATTTTTTGATTTCCGGCCAGATATTCGGTGCCGTTGATTGTTCCGCGGATACCCTGCCCTGGGATCTGCTGGAAATTCTGTACCGGAAGATAGGAAACGTTCTGCTTTTCGGATTCCTCCACAATCGCACGTCCAAGAGGGTGCTCAGAGAGCTTTTCCAGTGAAGCGGCCACTTGAAGAAGTCTGGCTTCCGGAACTTTTGGCTCGCAGACAATATCGGTTACCATTGGTTTTCCCTGGGTGATCGTACCTGTCTTATCCATGACAACGGTCTGGATAGAATGTGCGGTTTCCAGTGCTTCCGCGGACTTGATCAGAATTCCGTTTGTGGCGCCGCGTCCGGTTCCCACCATGATGGCGGTCGGTGTGGCAAGGCCCAGGGCACACGGACAGGATACAACCAGGACGGATACCGCGATCGTCAGTGCAAATTCAAAGGATGCTCCGCAGATCATCCAGACAATCGCTGCAACGATGGCGATGGTAATAACAATCGGCACAAAGACGCCGGCCACCTTATCTGCGAGTTTGGCGATCGGTGCTTTGGAACTGGTGGCTTCATCTACGAGACGGATAATCTGTGCCAGGGCAGTTTCATCTCCGACTTTGGTTGCCTGCATTTGAAAGTATCCGCTCTTATTGACAGTTGCGCCGATGACTTTGTCTCCGGCCTGTTTGTCAACCGGGATACTCTCTCCGGTGATGGCAGATTCATCGATGGAGGCATTGCCCTCCGTCAGAATTCCGTCTACCGGTACGGATTCTCCGGCTTTGACGATCAGGATATCTCCTTTTTCCAGCTCTTCCACCGGCACGGTAGATTCGATGCCGTTCCGGATAACCGTAGCAGTCTTCGGGGCAAGATTCAGAAGCTTGTTGATAGCATCAGAAGTCTTTCCCTTTGCACGGGCTTCGAAAAATTTCCCTAACGTAATCAGTGTCAGAATGGTTCCGGCTCCCTCAAAGTACAGATCGTGGGAAAACTGGTGAACCATTGCCATGTCGCCGTGGCCGAAACCGAAGGCGATCTTATAAAGGGCATAAATCCCGTATACGAGGGAAGCACCGGATCCCAGTGCAATCAGGGAGTCCATGTTCGGGGAACGGTGTAGCAGCGTCTTGAATCCTACCCGGTAGTATTTTGAATTGATGAAGACAACCGGGATCAGAAGCAGAAACTGAGTGAAGGCATAGATCATGGAATTCTCCGTGCCAAGGAAGAATCCAGGAAGAGGCCAGCCCATCATGTGTCCCATGGAAAGATAAAACAGAGGAACAGTAAACACGAAAGACCAGATCACCCGCTGCTTCACATGTTGGTATTCTTTTTGTGCAGCCTGGGCAGAATCAGACTGCCGGTTGGAAGAGGAGGAACGGGTCTGTTCTTTTGTTTGAAGAAAAGCGCCGTAACCTGCTTTTTCCACCGCCCCGATAATATCCGAGCTTGACAGGGCCTGCTCGTCGTACTGTACCACCATGCTGTTTTTCAGCAGATTGACAGAACATTCTTTCATACCCGGAAGAGCGGAAACCGCTTTTTCCACACGGGAAGAACAGGCGGCGCAGCTCATTCCGGTTACATCATATTTTTCCTGCATCTATGATCTCCTTTCCGGCCTGTGGTTCCATTAGCGGTTCATACAGGCCTTTAGCTGGTTATAATAGCTTTTTTTGTGATACACATATACGGGGTATGAGTATCTTTACGAGTTCAGTATAATGCACAAAAGCGAATTTGACAAGACTAATCAGTAAAAAATTCACTGGAAATGAAAAAGAAGGGACAGAGCACCTTTTGGGAGACAAAAAAGCAGACAGAAAGCCTGCTTTTCGTATTAAAGTGTTTCGTCTGTCTGTCTGTGTAGAGAAACAGGATGTTCCCGATACTTTTTGCGGTAAGTACTTGGAGTCAGACCAGTAAATTCCTTGAATGATTTGGCGAATTTACCCTGGGTTTCATATCCGACTGCCGATGCAATTTCCGCTATACTGTCGTTCGTCTGCGTCAGCAGTTCCATTGCCTTGTGGATGCGGTATTCTTTCATATAAGTAGCAATCGGCATCCCGTACACTCCTTTGAAGATTTCCTTGAGCGAAGAAGTGTTAATCAGATATTGCCGGGACAATTCTTCGATTGTATATCTGCGGTCCAGATGTTCCGTCAGCTGATGATGGATCTGCTGCATCAATGCAGTCTGTCTGGATTGAAAGGCAGTCAAGGCAGAATCCTCAGGGGACAGGCAGCTCAGATAAAGAAGCAGTTCCTGTACTTTCAACTGGAAATACGGGAGACGAAGCTGCTCAGGAAGCTGATAAACAGGACGGAAAATACAGTCAATATCAGGGCTGGAAGGCAGTGACATGGACTTCCCGGAAAGGCAGAAGTGCCGGTACAAAAGGTCCGTATCCAGACCGTTCTCTGCAAAGACGGGAAGAGGATTCCTCGACAATTCTGTAAAATTGACGGAAATCGTGACGGATTCGCAGTAGCCGAGGGGGAAGGTCATGACAGAAGCTGCACAGCATCCGGTATTCTGAAGCGCAAGGTCGCCGGCCCCAAGGTATACGGAGGTCCCGTTTTTAAAGTTCCATCCGATCCGTCCTGTGCGGCAGTGGGTAATCTCCAGAATATGAGGATGTGATTCATGGAAAAAGGATACCTCATCGGCAAGAAACGTATTGAGAGAAAGCTGAATTCCAGGGAAGACCTGGTAGACCTCCAGTTTCCCGCTCCCGTCAGTCTGCGCCTGAAATTCCCCGGTAAACAGATTGGTTTCACTTGGCTGTCCCGGATGCAGATCAAGAATCATGGTACCCTTTGGCACATCTCTTAAAAATGATTTCACGCGGATCATTGGCTGTTCTTTCATTTCTTTCTAGTTCCCTTCTGAAGATGCTGTCCTGCTGGAAGGACAGGAGATTTTAATGACTTTTTCGATCATGCGGTGGAGAAGCTGTGCCTGATCGGTTTCGGCTGCCTTATAGTATACTTCTTTTCCCTCTCTTCTGCTGACAATCAGACCGGCGATTTTCAGCTGCTTCAGATGGTGGGAAACGGCCGGGCTGCTCATGTCGACGAGAGAAGAAAGATTGATGACACATTCCTCGCAGTGGCAGAGAATCCAGAAAATCCGGATCCGGCTGCCGTCTCCCATCTGTTTGAACAAGTCGGCGACAATCTGAAAATCTTCCGGACTTGGAATGTCTTCAGTCATGTGTTCTATATGTTGTCCGTGGTCATGCGGCAGTGATTTCATTTTCGTGTCCTCCTGTTTGATGTTAGTTCTATTATAATCATGTCGGAAAGAGAAAACAAGGAAGAAGAAGGGGCTTAAAAGGATGGATTTGCCCAAATGGAAATAGATTTTGCCGATTTGGAAGGGAATCCGCGAAACCCATTGACCTGAGAAAAAGATGTGCTATGATGGAGACAACAATTAAACAATTGCTTAATCGAGCAATGATGAAGAACCGTCAGAAAGGATGCAGGGAAATGAAAAAGAGTTATAAAATCGATGTGGACTGTGCAAACTGCGCAAATAAAATGGAGAATGCGGCAAAACATACACCTGGCGTAAAGGATGCGGTTGTGAATTTTATGCTGCTGAAGATGCATGTGGAGTTTGAAGAAGGCCAGAATCCGAAAGAAGTCATGGAAGCAGTCCGCAAGAACTGTAAAAAGGTCGAGGATGACTGCGAAATCTTCCTGTAAAATGGAAAGAGAAGGGCACCGCGGGCGGAAGCATCCCGCGGTGTATCCTTAGGTAAAACATATGAATATATGAACATATATAAAATTGAAAAGGAGTAGAGTTATGAACAAAAAACAGAAAAAAATGCTGATTCGCATTGTGATCGCAGCAGTCCTTCTGATTGTTCTGAGTTTTGTGCCGGTGGGCGGATGGATCCGTTTCCTCTGTTATATGGCACCATATCTGATCATCGGATATGATATTTTGCTGAAAGCCTTCAAAGGGATTAAAAACAGACAGGTATTTGACGAATGTTTCCTGATGGCAGTGGCAACGGTCGGAGCGATTGCGCTGGCACTCTATGAGCAAAATGGGGATTATACTGAGGCAATCGCGGTTATGCTGTTTTACCAGGTGGGGGAATGGTTCCAGAGTTATGCAGTTGGAAAAAGCCGCCGCAATATCAGCGAGCTGATGGATATTCGTCCGGATTATGCCAATATCGAACAGGATGGAAAACTGGAACAGGTGGATCCTGACGAGGTGGAAATCGGAAGTGTCATTGTCGTACAGCCGGGAGAAAAGGTGCCTATTGACGGTGTGATTGTGGAAGGTGCCTCCACCTTAAATACAAGTGCGCTGACAGGTGAAAGTCTTCCAAGAGATGCAGCGGAAGGCGATGAGATCATCAGTGGGTGTATCAATATGACAGGACTTTTAAAAATCCGGACGACAAAAGAGTTTGGAGAGTCCACTGTATCAAAAATCCTGGATCTGGTGGAAAACGCCAGCTCCCGGAAATCAAAGTCTGAGGACTTTATATCCAGATTTGCCCGTGTTTATACACCGGCAGTCTGCTATGCGGCGCTGGCGCTGGCGATTCTCCCGCCGGTGGTCAGAATGCTGGTACTTGGAAGTTCCCCGGAATGGGGGAACTGGATTTACCGGGCACTTACTTTCCTTGTCATCAGCTGTCCGTGTGCGCTTGTCATCAGTATTCCGCTTAGCTTCTTTGCAGGAATCGGCGGTGCGAGCAATGCAGGTGTCCTGGTCAAAGGATCCAACTATCTGGAAACGTTGTCAAAGACGAAAGTAGTTGTATTTGATAAAACCGGGACACTGACACAGGGGGTATTTGAAGTCAATGCAGTGCACCACAATCAGATGAACGAAGAAAAGCTGTTGGAGTATGCGGCTCTGGCAGAGAGCGCCTCTTCCCATCCAATCAGTAAAAGTATTCAGCGGGCCTATGGAAAAGAAATTGACCGGTCCAGAGTTACCAATATCCGCGAACTCAGCGGAAATGGTGTGATGGCATGTGTGGACGGTGTAGAAGTGGCTGCCGGAAATGATAAACTTATGGAACATCTGGGAGTGCCGTATATCGGGTGCCACATGGTAGGAACCATCATTCATATGGCAGTGAATGGGGAGTATGAGGGACACATTGTAATTTCGGATGTAGTGAAACCACATGCGAAAGAAGCGGTCCGCATGTTGAAAAAGGCAGGCATCAAAAAGACGGTGATGCTGACCGGTGACTCCGGAAAGGTTGCGGATCAGGTGGCGGCAGAGCTGGGAATTGACCAGGTGTACAGTGAACTGCTTCCGGCAGACAAGGTGGAAAAAGTGGAAGAGCTTATAAAGACAAAGCCGGAGAAAGAGGCGCTGGCATTTGTGGGGGACGGAATCAACGATGCGCCCGTACTCCGCCGGGCTGATATTGGAATCGCCATGGGGGCCATGGGGTCAGATGCGGCGATCGAAGCTGCGGATGTGGTGTTGATGGACGATGATCCGCTTAAGATTTCCAAAGCGATTCGTATTTCAAGGAAATGTCTTGGAATTGTATATCAGAATATTGTATTTGCCATTGGAATCAAGTTGATCTGCCTGCTCCTTGGGGCTGTCGGAATTGCCAATATGTGGCTTGCCATTTTTGCGGATGTGGGAGTGATGATTCTGGCAGTATTAAATGCAATCCGCGCTCTGTTTGTAAAGAATCTATAGAAAAAGAACGCGAAACAGGGGCAGGGTCAAAGCCCTGCCATCCGGGACAGAAGAAAACGTACCGCCTCCGCTGCGCCGTCCTGATTGTTGGGGGATACCACATAGTCTGCCATGGCTTTCAGTTCCGGTACCGCATTGCCCATGGCAAAGCGCAGGCCGGCTGCCTGAAACAGGGGGATATCATTTTCGCCGTCGCCGATGCATGCGGTCTCCTCTTTGGAAATGGACAGATGGTCAGCTACGGCTGAAAGGGCTGTTCCCTTTGTGGCATTGGCAGAATAGATCTCCGCATAATAGGAGGTGCAGGCAAGAGAAAGGTCAGGGAATCCGGACACGATGTGTCTGGTTCGTTCCCTGGCTTTTTTTGTGAGGAAGAAAAACTGAAGCTCTTCGACGTCCGATCTCATGGCACGGATGGATCCGGCCAGATTCGGAACCGCTTTTGCCTGGGCAGCGTCCTGTCCATAGATCATGCGGCCGAAAAGCGGAAGAACCATTCCCTGAAGCAGATATTCGTGGCGGACATGGGCCGCCATTTTTACATCAGGGCTCTGACAGGCCTCTATGACAGCGATGGCTGTATCCGCAGGCATGAGAGACTGAAACAGCGTTTTATGCTCTTCCAGATCCACAGCGTCCGCACCGTTTGAGGAGATGACATAGCGGAACAGGCCGGTATGACGAAGCTGGTGAGGGAGACAGGAGAGGGCCCGTCCGGTTGTCGGGACCAGCTCCAGTCCGGAAGTCCTGGCAAGGCGCAGAGCGTCCATGGTGGTATCGGTGATCTTGCTGAAAGAATTCAGACAGGTTCCATCCATATCGAGTGCAAGCAGTTTCATAATCATTCCCTTCCTTCTTTGTAATGCCCGTATCTGAGTCCGTGTTACTGTAAAAGTTCCACAAAAGCACCCAGACGTGTGTCGATCTGAGCCTGATCCGACGGAGAATAATCGGTGTTGATCGCAATATATGGGATGTGCTTTTTCTGGGTGACAAACTTTTTGACTGCATCCGATTCAATAGCAAAGGTGTGGCATGCCTGGAGAAGAACCTCTACGACACCGTCCACCTGATATTCATCGATCTGCACATCCAGCGCTTCCAGTCTTCCCGGATTTGGACTCATGACAGAGCAGTTTACACGGAGATATTTTTCCGCAATGGCCGTAATCGGATCCTTTTCTTCATCGATGGGATCTTTTTTCTCCCGTGGTCCGCAGCAGTTTTCAAAACCGACTACATCGGCGCCCAGCTCCTCAATCCGTTTCACGATCTTATCCATGACACCGTTGGTCGGGCATCCGGTGATCAGGACACGCGGCCGGGATGGCTTTCCTTTGTATTCACGCTCATAAAGATCTTTCAACTCCGCGGTACGCTGGTTGAGAAATGCGATCTTTTCTTCCAGATCCGGAGAAAATTCGTTGGAGGAAATCACGGTATTGATTTCGTATCCGCTGATCGGAGACGGTTTCAGCCGGGCTACCTCGAAGAAGTCAAGCACAGCCTTCCGTTCCCGGTTCCGAAGCTTGATGGCATCCCGGATTTTGTCTTCCGTAATGGTAATACCATAAAACTGTTCCAGGTCTTCCTTGACGCTGATGACTTCCTGCTTCCAGAATTCCAGAGCGCCCCGGCCGGTCTTTCCAGGCGGGAGCTGCATGATATGGCAGTGTTTCAGCTCTCCCATCAGCTCATACATCTTTTTCTTCCCGTCACAGGTAGTTTCTGCCAGAACCATGTCCGAAAAATAAAAGAAAGGACAGCGGTCCGTGACGGCGGCACCATAGCTTGCCTTGATCAGAGGACAGAGGTTTTTCGGAAGACGGAGTTCGGCGGCGGGGATGTTGTCGTCTCCGATTCCGCAGAGTACAACAGCCACAGCATCGGCGGCGAGAATCAGTTCCCACGGGGTATAGGTACAGAAGACCCCGACAATTCGGCGTCCCTGTTCTTTGAGCTCTTTCATGGTGATAAAGGCTTTTTTGCGGGCTTCCGGGTAAGTTTCAAAGTTTTCCGGTAAAGAAAATTCCGGCATGATGATTCCTCCTTTAGTTGTTCGTATTCATTATACTAGATATTATAGGAAAAATCCAAAAAGATGGAAAATAGAAACGGACAATAAGATGAATAGACAAAATCGATAGATAACCAGTGCAAACGGGATGCACCTGCAGGAGACAGTGGAGTGTATTATATTTGGCTGTTTTGCATAAAAACGAAATATGAAAATTATAACATATGATGAAAAGTAAAATTTCTGTAGACAAATGGAGCGTCAGCTGATAGAATTACACCGTAAATGAAGTTTGTTATTACGTAATGGTAAGCAAGACTGTTTACGATACTGAGGATCTGGTATTGTAGGCAGTTTTTTATTTTGCATCAAAGTACTCCGCTGTTTCGCCGCTTACCAGAAGGGATGAGAATAAGTGAAGATTGTCAGAGTTCTAAACACCAATGCGGTTGTATCAACGGACCTGAAGGGGCAGGAAATCATCATCACCGGGGCCGGCATTGGATTTAAAAAGAAAAAAGGCGAAGACCTGGACAAGTCCCTGGTGGAGAAGATCTACTGCCTGAAAAGTCCGGAGGATAATCACAGGCTTCAGCAGGTGGTAAGTGAAATATCGGAGAAATACCTGGAAATTGCAGGACAGACCGTCCAGGCGGCAAGAAATGCAGGGCTCAAGGTCAGAGATACCTTGTATGTGACATTGACGGATCATATGAATTCCGCGGTGGAGCGGTATCAAGGCGGCATCAGTCTGAAAAATATGATGCGCAGTGAGATCAGAAAGTTTTATCCGCAGGAATACAGGATTGGCTGTCAGGCAGTCAAATGGATCGAAAAGAAAACAGGAATTGATCTGGGAGAAGACGAAGCGGCGTTTATCGCCATGCACATTGTCTCTTCCGAATTTGAATCAAGCGAAGTGTCAGATGTGCAGAAGATTACGGAGCTGATCAATGCGATCATCAAGATCGTAAAGATGCACTTTCGGATTGATTTTGATGAAGATTCGGTATCTTATCAGAGATTTCTGACCCACCTGAAATTTTTCTCCGCCCGGATTTTGGACGGTGAAGTTTATCAGGACAGTATGGAGGAAATATACCGTGCCATGGTAGCACAGAACAGCCGGGCATACACCGGTGTGGAAAAGGTGGCACAGTTTATCGAAAAGCAGTACGGTTACAGGCTTAGTATCGATGAAGAGCTGTATCTGCTGATTCATATAAAAAGAATATTGGATGAACAACAAGAGTAGTTCACAGGTTTGTTATTATTCAGTTAAGCAAGACCTGACTATGAGAGGACGTACATCCCGGGAATGTATGTGCTTTTGTGGTCAGGTCTTTGTATTTTCCGGAACATTCCGGAGCTAT
>CAJFMZ010000037.1 GCA_904393575.1 uncultured Sellimonas sp.
AAAGGATATCCTGAAAGAATTCCTGGAGCAAAACAGTGCGGAGGTGAGCGATGTGATCCTGGAAGAGTTTGATCAGGAAAAATATGAAGAAGATCTTCGACGGGAAAGCTGGGAAGATGGCAGAATCGCCGGCATGGAAGAGGGCAAAAGAGAAGGAAAAGCATTAGGACAGAAAGAACTGCTGGTCAATCTGTACCGTAAACATTTGCTGACTTTGGAGCAGGCCGCGGAGGAGTATGGTACAACGCCAGAGGAGTTCCGAAAATTTTTGTTGTAATGCAGCAACCATTTGGCATATTCCCAAAACCTAAGGGGACTTATAAACTAAAACGATTTAAAAACCGGAAGAAATCCACAGAGCAAGTGGCATTTCTCCCGGTTTTTTATTGAATTCCAGCAATACAAAATACAATGAAATTTGTTTTACATACGTTTTCTGAAATATAAGTGTGCAGGTTCCAGATTCACTTCCGGGAATGGAAGGAATGTCAGCCCATCCGCCGTAAAATGAAACGGCTTTCCGTCTGTCTGGAACGTATCAAGCGGCGGCAGCTCCAGAAATTCCTGACTCGGCGAAATTGCTGCCAGAAAGTATGGGCCGCAGGCCAGATGAACAAACCCCGAATCTTCTTTGTCTTCTTCCACCCGCAGCTGCACCGGCATTTCCATGAGAATTTCATCTCCTGCCTGGCACGTCCCGATATTGAGATACCCGTCTTCCGGTTTTTGTTCCAGTACTGTCCCGTTTTTCAATACCTTGACTTCCTGTGCCCAGAAAGGTACATGAATCTTTAAATTTCGTTTCATGTCCTTTCCATTTCGGATCACTGCCCGTCCTTTTTCCATATCTGTAGAAATATCCAGTTCCTCTTCCCCGGACAACCTGGAATCAATCAGCAGATTGACATAAACATTGCTGTCATCGTAAGCATAGATATGTTCCATATACCGGAATCTGCTTTCCATTCCTGTCCCATGGCAGCAGGTATTTTCTGTTGTGGAATATTCCTTGACGCCTCCCGGACAGAGCGGCATAAAATATGTCGTCCCGCCGTCGGCCTCATGGCTGCTGCTTGCAAGAATATGATTGCACAGAGTATTTTCATAATAATCCATCAGTCTTCCCTCTGGTTTGTACTGGAAAATCTGCCCTGTCAGCCGTAGCATATTATAACTTGCGCAGCTCTCTGCCGCTTTATCTGTCAGATAGGAACATGTCGTTCCTGCTCTGTGAAACATTTCTGTCTCTCCGGTTCCTCCGATACAATAAACATGACCGCCCGTTACAATATCCCAGAAATGTCGTCCCACATCCCAGAACTCGGTCTCTTTGGTTGCTTCATAAAGCTTCATGGCTCCGATGACCTGCGGAATGTGCTGGTTTGCATGCATATCTTCCAGTGTATCGCAGTTCTCCTCCATCGGATAATAAAGCTTTTCATTATAGAACATCCGTGCTGCTTCCAGATGCTCCGGCTTTTTGGTAATCTGGTAAAGCTGTACCATGGTTCCAGGCATTCCTCCGAATTCGCCTGCAATATACATGGACCACATCTTTTCCCTTTTTTCTCTTGTCAGCCTGGACAGTCTTTGATAGACCCAGTCTCCCAGAGGGGAAAGAATCTCCAGAGCCTGTTCCTCTCCCGCCAGGAGATAACAGTCCTCCAGCCCTGCCATGATTTTATCCAGCGTATAATAAGGAGCCCAGATTTCCGGATATTTCGTATACTGTTCCAGCAGATCAAACTGCTCTTCATCATAGGCACTTAAAAATCCAGGATGGATCCCTTCTTTCCCCTGAAATGCATCCTGACATTCTTTCAGTCCGTTTACCATTTCCCGGATCTTCTCCCGGAAGCGCGTATCACCGGATGCTGCATATGCCAGGGCAAGCCCGGAAAGATAATGCCCGGTGGTATGTCCTTTCAGCTTACAGCTATCCTCATCCCATCCTGTCATAGGCTGGGCCCCTTTTGTATCCAGTCCTGCAGCCTTTCGGAAATTGTAGAGCATCTGTCCGTCATCTACCGCCAGAAGCCAGTCCAGCATATACTGCTGGTATTTCTCATAGAACGTTCCCTTCTTCAATCGTACATGAGACAGCGGATAAAACCAGACCTTTTCCTCTTCCCCCTTTTTCGGCTCTATATGATCCCGGATGTGAATCACGGCGGAAGCCATTTTATCACTCATTTCGATCCGCCCTGAAACTTCCACGCTCCCTTCTCCGGACGGAACCTCAAACGGTTCCCATTTGACCGGAACTGTCGTCTGACACCCTTCTGCCGTATGGACAATCACAACCGATGGGAGCCGGATTTCTTTTCCTGTTTCCACTTCCAAACAGACAGGGCGGATATCCGTGACCGTCAGTTTCTTTGCCTCCTGCAGCACAGTTGCTGTAAAAACTCTTTCACCGGTACATCCCTCATATTCCGCCTTTACCTTTAAAGTTACGTTACGATTGCCCATACCATGAAGCGGTCTATGGATCGTTCCATCTTCTTCAATAAATCTGCTCTCTCCTGTCTCCCAGGTCAAGCTGGAACCATATTTTCCTTTCCGTGGGAGATTCAGATTTTCATCTACCGTATTTAAATTTCCAATATAGACTGCATCCAGGTCTTTCTCAATAATCTGTTCTTTCTTCATCTCTTTTCTCCTTTTGCGTCTTCTCTCTTTTCCCATTTGACATTCATTGTCTATGTGGTATACTGAATACAATATACAGTATACAAGAGAGGATGTTTAGTATGAATACGATCTTTAATGTCAACGGTCCTGTATTTACGTTTTTATCCAAAGTCTGTGATGTACTGATTGTCAGTATTCTCTGGACTCTTTTTTGCCTGCCCGTGATAACAGTTGCTCCATCTTGTGCAGCACTTTATCACACTGTTCACAAATCGATTTTGAATAATGAAGGGTATGTGGTTTCTACCTTCTGGAAATCCTTCCGTTCCGGTCTGAAGCAGGGGATCGCTCTTTCGCTGTTCTGTCTGTTTCTGACTGCCTTTAGTATTCTCAGCTACCTGTTCATTACCGAAGAAGGCCGGAACCGCATTCTGGTCATTCTCTACTTTGCCTTGTTTGTCCTTGCCATCCTGTTTCTTCTTGTACTGATCATGTACAGTTTTCCGATACTTTCACGGTTTTATATGCGGATTTCCGTTATTCTGAAAACCTCTGTTGCCCTGGCAGTCACACGAATCGGATTTACCCTGCTTCTTGCTCTCATCCTGCTTCTCTGCGCCGGAACCATGCTTTTGGCTCCTTTCACGCTTCTGTTTCTTCCGGCCTGCTATGCCATGGCCGCAGAGCGTCTGATTGAGCCCGGTTTTCAAAAGATTGTCGACGCAAAAGAACAGGCTGATCTCCCAAAAGAGGAGGACAATTAATACCTGGCTGCGATTTCTTCTCCTGCAGCCAGCCGTTTCACGGTATCCAGCATGGTTTCCAGCTGAGAAGCCTGAAGCAGAAATCCTCTTTCTCCCTGGTTCAATTCTACATACACCTGTCTGGAATCCTCATGATAACAGGTCAGCACATCTTCTGTACCATCCTGATACTGATAGGTGATTCTTGCTTCCTCTTTCAGCGCTGCCGTATCCGGAAAGTCTGTAAATAAGACCTGATCCGCAGAAAGTCCTGCCAGCGTATAATAAAAACTTCGGAAAGATCCTCCGTCCGTCTCACTGCCATTGCAGGTAATCCGTTCTTTCTCCCCGCCTACATCCTCAAACTGAAACTGGTACTGTTCTCCGCCTGCGGTAATTTCCAGACGGTCCAATGTTTTGATATCCGCCGCAAGTACGGTATGGCTCACCAGGCTGTCTGCCGTTTCTTCCATCCATGGCATCTTATCCTCACTGCAGGTATAAATCACATCGGTATCCCCGCTCATCACATATACCATTCCATGATCCGGTCTGGAAACCTGCAGTGAAAAAGAATACGCTTTCCCTTCACTGTCTGTATATTCCACCTGGAGTGTTTTCCACGGGTCAGCAAGCCCTGTTGTTTCTTTCTCCTGCTCATCGGGATGAATTCGTTCCACCGATTCCGCCTGAATTCCAAACAGATCCGGAAAAACATCTTCTGTCACTCCCGCATCTGCCGGATAATCCCTTGGAGACACCATCTGGTAGGAATTCACGGTGTATCCGGCCAGCTCCTGGCTGTCACGATACTCAAGAATCAGATCGCTTCCTCCATTCTCTGCAATCTCCAGCCTTGTGACCAGTAGATCCTCTTCCCCCTCCGGATATTCCGGAGTCAGTTCTCTGGAAACCAGGCTTTCCCTTCCGTATAACAGGTCTTCAATCTGACTGCTTTTTATAATCAGCACCTGATCCTCCCAGAGCAGATAACGAAGCGTTCCGTCTTCTCCCGGCACTTCTTCTCCGATCTGAACCGTCATGTTGTCTCCATTGTCACTGGTGATCAGGACCTGTGCCTTCGGATGGTCCAGACCAAAATCCGAAAGCCGGTCCTGCCCGTCCGAAACTTCCTGCTCTGCGATCAGATTTTCAAGATTCTTCCGGATGTTCTCTACCGTACCCTCATCCAGAGGCAGATCTTCCATTCCCTTTACTGCTGCCTCTTCTCCGTCCCAGTACAGAAGAAACCTTCCTTGTTCATTTTCCGTCTCTATCTGCTGAATCGTACTTCCATCCTTCCAGAGAGCAATTTCCTTCCTCTCCTTGTTCCCCTCTGAACTGTCCGGATTTCCAAGGAAAAGCCACACTGCTCCCAGAACTGCCAGACATACGGCAATCACTCCTGCTGTGATCCACTGTCTCTTCATAACCGTATTCCTCCGCTATCGATGTCTTCTTCTAAGCCAGACTACCATTCCTGCCACCAGCATAACTGCCGGAAGGCCTGCCAGAAAGATCCAGCTGTATGCATAAGTCCTGGATGACGTCATGTTGTGAACCGCAGAAGTCAGATCTTTAACCGGGATATTTACACTTGTTTCCCTTCCGGTCAGCTGATCAAAAACTCCCAGAATATAGTCACCATTCGCAAACGTAGTACCTGATACCAGTGTCCCTGTAAATGCGAGCGCTGATCCGGACACAACCAGATTCGATGAAGTGACGTCTGATCCGTACAGACTGTGGGTGGACATCACCATTCCTTTGGCATCTCCGGTTATCATATCCTCCGTAATCTGTTCTGCATCCAGTGTCACTTTCCCTGATGAATCGGAAAAGTCCAGAAGGACGGAAGTCTCATATCCATCCTGTTCTTCAAACAACACATCGACGGGACGGCAAAGTGCCATAATCGTGATATCGTTTGCTGTCATTTCGGATGCAAACTGTTCGTCTGCATATTGCGCGACCGGATAATAAATCTGTTTATAATAAAGACTGCTTCTGGACTCAAATGCGTATCCATCTTCTGCCGACAGTCCCCACTCCTTCATCAATGCTTCCAGATTTGGCAGACTTCCTGCATTTGGATCCAGAAAGACAAACAGGCTTTTTCCCTGCTCTCCGTTGTTGTTAAGCCACCTGGAAAGTTTGGTAACGCTGTCTTCTTCCAGATCATTCTGCGGTGCAAACAAAACTGCCGCCTGGGCTTCCTGATCGATCTCCTCTGTGAGAAGAGAACTCTGTGTCACTTCATACTGATTTCCTTCCAGAAGGGTGGTAAGGTCTTCCGGAGCAGTATCTCCGTATCCTGTCAGTATAGTAACTCTTGTTTTTTCGCCGGACGTCACTGTCATAAGGGCGCCGGTCACCTTCTGTTCCACACGCGAAGCTGTAATCTGGCTTCCTGTACTGTCATAGTCATACAATTCCTGAAATGACAACACTTCCTGGTTCTCCCCGGATTCGATAATGATATCATACGCATTCAGTTCCAGATCCGGATACTGGGATACAAAGGTCGGATTCTCTGTGATATCAACAAATTCCAGTGTAACTCTGTCTGAATTTCTCTCATAGTCCAGCAGATTTTGATAGGCCTGCACAATGTAGTAGCTTCCTGTAGCCATATCTTCTTCCCCTACCAGAACGGTGATTTTTACATCCTGATCCAGTTTTTTCAACCAGGAAACGGATTCCCCGGAAAGCGCATATCTGTCATTGGCCGTCAAGTCCGCTCTCAGGTCAAAACGTTCTGTCAACCGGTCTGATAACAGGACCGCTGCCACTGCCAGGACAATTCCCAAAACGGTGATGATGACTGCCCATGCTCCATATTTCCATCGTTTCTTTATTCTGTCCATTCCTTTTCTCCTTTCCCGCTACTGTCCGCTCCATCTGCGTCTCTCCATGACACGGACGGTCAAGAAGAAAAACAGTGCCGCAAAACTGAAAAAGAACACCAGATCCGACAACTGGAAAATCCCCATTGTCAGATTGTAGTAACGATCGTAAAATGACAGGCCATAAAGCAGTTTCTGAAGTGGCTCAAAGGGTACCACAGCAGCCAGAGAATTCAAGGATATCACTACCAGCATTCCTGCGAAACCTCCAATCGCCGCTATAATCTGGCTTTCTGTCTGTGCCGAAATAAACATACATAAGGAAATTCCCGCAAATCCCATCAGGGCAAGACCCGCCAGATTTCCCCAGAACACTGCCCAGTTCATGTCCGCAAACGGGGACAGCACCAGTGCATGTACAAGAGTGACACCGATACCCATGAGAAATACCGTCGCTGCCGCAAAATATTTTCCCGCTACGATTCCTCCCAGAGATACCGGTGCCGCAAAAAGCATCTGATCTGTTTTCTGTTTCCTGTCCTCACTCATCAGCCGCATTGTCAATACTGGAGTCAGAAGCAGAGTCACTGTGTACAGGAATGTAAATTCGTAGCTCATTTCTGCCTGCCCGCTCAAAATCAGCACACTGTACTCATATCCTGCCAGACAGTAAAAGGCGGCCAGATAAACATATCCTGCCGGAGCAACGAAATAAGATGACATTTCTCTTAAAAAGACTGCTTTCACAGCTTCTCCCCTCCTTTCTTTCCGGTCAGTTTCAGGAAAATATCTTCCAAAGACAAATGAATCCCGGTAAGTTCCGTCAAAAGCCATGGACTTTGTTTCATATAAGCGGCGATTCTTCTTCTCGCATCTATCTCATCTTCGACCTTGATTTCAAAAGCACAGCTTCCCTTTTCCTGACAAGGAATCCTGCTGACTTCCCTCACTCCCGGAATCTGTCTCAAAGCCTGTCCGATTTCCTTTTCCGGTCCTGCCGCACACACACGCAGCTGCTTTCCTGCCAGCTGTTCTTCCAGATGTTCCGGTGTATCATCCGCCAGAATTTTTCCCTGTTTGATTACAACAACACGGTCACATACCGCCTGCACTTCTGATAAAATATGAGAAGAAAAAATCACCGTATGTTTTTTCCGCAGATTCTGAATCAGATTCCGGATTTCAATCATCTGCTCCGGATCCAGTCCGGAAGTAGGCTCATCCAGAATCAAAATTTTAGGCTCTCCAATCAGCGCCTGGGCGATCCCAATTCTCTGCCGGTATCCTTTCGACAGATTTTTAATGACCCGGTCATACACTTCCGTGATATAGGCTGCCTTACATACCGCCTGAATATGCTTTTCATACGGAAGTCTGCATTTTTTCAGCCGGTAGACGAATTTCAGGTACTCCTTCACTGTCATCTCCGGATAAAGAGGCGGGGTTTCCGGAAGATATCCCAGCTCCTTTTTTGCCTGGAGAGGTTCTTCCAGAATTTCATGTCCGTTCAGGCGGACCGTCCCTTCTGTAGAAGAAAGGTTTCCCGTCATAATATTCATAGTTGTCGATTTGCCCGCCCCGTTCAGCCCTAAAAGGCCCAGGATTTCTCCCTCATTGACATCAAAACTGATATGATCCAGAACTCTTTTGGATCCATAGTTTTTTACAAGTTCTCTTACTTCAATCATCTTTTAACCCCGCACTTTTCAGATTTATCCTTTCATTCCGCTCATGGCGATACCCCGGACAATATACTTCTGGCAGCACACAAACAGAATAATGATCGGTATTAAAGCCAAAATAGATCCGGCCATAATCAGGTCATATCTGGATGTAAATGAATTACGGAAGGAAGAGAGTCCCATCTGCACCGTAAACTTTGCATCTGACGCAATATAAATAACCGGTCCCATAAAGTCGTTGTAAGCACTCTGGAACTGGAATACAGTCAGAGTAGAAATAATCGGCTTACAAAGCGGCATGAAAATCTGCCACCAGATACGCACATGGCTGCAGCCGTCCACAATCGCCGCCTCTTCCAGCTCTTTCGGCAGAGTCATAAAGAACTGCCTTGTCAGGAAGATAGAAAATGGCGTTCCGAACATCGCCGGAACAATCAGCGGTACATAGGTATCGTAGAATCCCAGATCTTTGAAGAACAGGAATCGCGGAACCAGTGTAATGACAAAAGGTACCATCATCGCTGCCAGAAAGCACATGAAAATTTTGTTTCTTCCCGGAAAACGGAGTCTGGCAAACGCATATCCTGCCAAAGAAGAAAAGATAACATTAAATACCGTACTTGGCACTGCGATTTTCATACTGTTCAAAAACATCTGCCAGAAACTGATGCTTCCGCGGGAGGCAGCTTCTGTAAAGTTCTCCCATTTCCACTCTGTCGGGAAAAAGGTAGGCGGGTAGGCAAACAGCTCTCTCTGGCTCTTAAAAGCTGATACCACCATCCAGATAAACGGAAGAGCAACCAGCACCGCTACGATAAGCAGAAGAAGATAAGTTAACATACTTTTTAGTTTTTTTCTCGTCACGTTCTTTGCCCTCCTCTATGTGTCATACTCGCGATTCAGGAACTTGTTCTGAATCAGGGTGATAGCCATAATAATGATGAACAGAACAACTGCCATGGCACATGCATAGCCCATCTTGTTATACTCAAATGCATTGGACCACAGATAGTAGGATACCGTATAAGTAGAATATCCCGGTCCTCCTTTGGTCATAATAAAGATTTCCGTATACATCTGGAACGCGTCAATTACAGCGGTCAGCATGACAAAATAAATCGATGGCATAATCAAAGGCAGTTTGATATATCTTAGTTTCTGCCAAGGTGTAATTCCGTCAAGCGCTGCTGCTTCATAAAGACTTTCATCAATTCCCTGTAAAGCGGAAAGGAAAATCAGCATATTATAGCCCGCCCATTTCCAGGTAGACATAATCGCAATCGCCACCAGGGAATACTTCGCATCTGTCAGCCATCCGATCGGATCGATTCCAAACAGTCCCAGGATAAAGTTCAAAATACCGTAATCGGTATTGTAGATCCACACCCAGAGAAGTGCCACGCACACAATCGGGCAGACTACCGGCAGATAGTAAAAGGTTCGGAAAAATCCGGATCCTTTGATCTTTCTGTCCAGCAGAAGCGCCAGAAGAAACGATGTAACGACTGACATCGGAACATAAATAATTACCCATTTAAACGTATTAACAAGTGATGTCCGGAATACTTCATCTCCCAGAAGAGTCTTGTAATTCTCAATTCCAATCATCTTCGGGTCCTGAAGTAGATTCCAGTCAAAAAAACTGATGAAGAATGACCGGATAATCGGATAGTACATCAGCACAACAAGGCTGATCAACGGCAGAAGAATAAAGGTGAATCCTGTCAGGGCTTCCTTCTGTTTCAGCGTCATTCCTCTCTTTGAAGTAGTGATTGTTTTCATAGACTCATAACCCCATTCTTTCCTTAACTGAATTTTCCTTTATTTGTAAGAGAAGGGCATCCCGGTTCTCCCGGATGCCCTTCGTCCTCATTTTATAAAGGCTCCGTTTTATAATCGTCTACTCTGTAAATACAGTTGAATTTGCCTGTTCATCAATCTGTTTCACTGCTTCTTCCAGTGTTGTCTTTCCTTCAAATGCGTCAGACAGACGGGCAGTGATAATATCGCTGTATTCAGACCATTTTCCAGTCTGGCATGCTTCAATCTGAGATTCATTACCCAGATATGCAGCAGAATTAATGAACGCATCCGGTGACGGAGGTGTATTGACATAGTCTTCATTTTCCATCAGATCTGTATAAACCGGCAGAGACAGTGCGGATTCCATAACCAGCGCAAGTCCTTCATCACTCATCTGGAAGGAAAGCAGGTTTGCCGCAATATCTTTGTTTTCACTGGTATCGGCGATACATACCATACTACAGATAAACGGGCAGGTACGTGTCGTGCCCATAGGCATTTCTACTGCATCCCATTCAAAATCACATTCAGAACGGAAAGACGGGATCACCCAGCGTCCGGACGGATACATGGCAACCTGTCCTGTAATGAACAGACGGTCTTCACTGTCACCTGTCGCTGATACCGATCCCGGAGACGGTGCAGATCCAGCCTGTACCAGATCATACATTACGCTAAGTCCTTCCATTGCTTCCGGACTGGATAAATTGGATTTTCCATTTGCAAACCAGTCTGCTCCGTAATTTCCCATCCAGTTAATCCAGTCAGCACGGTAATTATTGATTGCAGTACCGTATACTGTCGTACGGTCACCGTTCTTCTGAGTCAGTTCTGCTGCAATCTCTTTGTAATCATCTACTGTCCAGTCATTCGTCGGAACCTCTACTCCCGCTTCATCAAACATGTCCAGATTGAGATACATCACATAGGATGTCCAGTCTTTCGGGAAGGCTACCTGCTGTCCATCAATATTACCAAACTCCAGAACACCATCGATAATATTTTCTGTAAGCTGCGGATACTCTTCAATCACGCTGTCCAGCTCTGAGAGCATTCCTGCATCCTTATACTTTTTCACACCAGATTCACCAACCCAGAACAGATCCGGCAGATCATCCGCTACCGCCAGTGTCTGAAGTTTGGTGTCATAATCCGATGGTACATACATCTGCTCTACCTCTACATTCGGAGCATACTGCTCGTATGTACTGAATACATTTGCATACATTTCTCTCTCATAGTCATCGCCGGAGTGCATGTACGTTACTTTTCCGCTCAGGTCTGCTGCTTTCTCAGCCCCTTCCCAGTTCGTGTCTTCTGCAGTTTTTGTCGGCTTTTTTTCTTCCTTGCTATCTCCGCCGGATCCGCCGCATCCTGTTGCCGAGACTGCCATCGTAGCTGTCATAAGGAACGCCAGTGTTTTTCTTAATGTTTTCTTTTTCATAAGTTCGTCTCCTTTCTTTTCTGGTGTTCTATCATTGATGCCTGGGCATAAATGATTCTTCATTTAACAGAACAGCTCCACTGCCAGGTCTGTCCCCTTTCTTAAAAACAGCGGGATTCTTTCCAATGGTGCTTCCACTGTAATCCAGCACCCGCCCTGATATTCTTTTCCCACAGCGGTGTCGATCCAGGTATGACCGGATGGCAGATACACCCGCCTCTCTCTTCTTCCCTTTTCATAAACCGGACATACCATAATGTCCGGACCAAACAGATATTGATCAAAAATCTCGTAACAGATTTCTTCCGTAAAATCAAAAAACAATGGTCTCATCACCGGAATACCTTCTTTCGAAGCCAGCTCAAACTGTCTGCAGATGTATGGACGCAGCCGCTCACGGATTTCTACATAATGTTTCATAATCTCATAAGCCTCTTCGCCATAGCTCCAGATCTCATTCGGCCCGCCCGAATAACAGAAACCGTCCAGTGTCACCGGCGGCGATTTGGGCCGGTCCTTTTTCTCCCGGAAACCATGCATTCTGAAAACCGGACAGAATGCTCCGAACTGGAACCAGCGTATCATACACTCTCTGTACCCCTTCGAATCCGGATCACCTCCATGAAATCCTCCGATATCTGTCGTCCACCATGGTATTCCGCTGACCGCCACATGAAGACCGGTCTTGATCTGACGGCGGAGACTGTCGAAATCTGCACAGATATCTCCAGACCAAAGAACCACGCCAAATCTCTGACTGCCAAGGAACGCACAGCGTATCAGGTTGATGATTTCATCCTGACCGGACTCTTTCTGCCCATCATAAAAGGTCTTTGCATAATAAAATGGATAAAGACTGCTGACTTCCATTCCGTTTCCAATCCAGTAACGAAGATTATCGTAATCGTAAGGCCCGATTTCCGGTTCCGCCTCATCAAGCCAGAAATTCCGGATTCCCAGACTGTAGTAATTCTCTTTTACCCGCTCCCATACAAACTTCCTCGCTTCAGGATTCGTTGGATCATAATAGGTTTCCGGACCTCTGCAGTACACTAGCGCTCCCGGACCTCTTTCTGCACGGATCAGCATATTTTGTTCCCGCATCTCCAGGTAATTCTCACTGCGAGGATCCACCGTAGGCCAGATGGACACCAGAAGGTGGACTCCCATCTCTTCCAGTTCTTTCACCATTGCAGCCGCATCCGGCCAGTAAGTCCGGTCAAATTTCCATTCTCCCTGCTGCGGCCAGTGAAAATAGTCACAGACAATCATAGAAAGTGGAATTTCTCTTTTTTGATATTCCCGTGCAACGCCGAGCAGTTCCTCCTGGGTTTCATATCTCAGTTTCGACTGCCACAGCCCGGCGGCCCATTCCGGAAACTTCGGTGCAAATCCGGTAAGCCGGCAGTACCGGTTTTCAATCTCTCCCGGACGATCACCCGCAATTACCAGATAGTCGATCTGAGCCACAGCCTCTGCCACCCACCGTGTCTCCGATGTTCCAAATTCGACTCTTCCGATTGCCGGATTATTCCAGACAAATCCGTAACCCCTGGATGAAATGACAAAAGGAATGGTACTTTTGGTATTCTGCTGACACAAATCCAGCGCTGCACCTTTCAAGTCAAACAGATCGTGGGCTTCCTGACCAAGCCCGTAAAAATGTTCCCCTTCCACAGAACGGAAATGCTGCTCCAGATGAAAAAGTCCTCCTTGTTTCCCACGTATCATGCGGGCGCCAATATCTCTTTCCTTTCGCCAGAGTTCCGAAAGAAGAAGCTTCCCGTGCTTATTCCAGTACGAGATTTGTCCTTCCTGAGTCACTCTGACCAGAAGATCCCCGTTGACCAGAACCGTCTCTCCCTTTTCCGTTATGATTTCCGGCTGAGATGTTTCCGGTTCCAGAAGTGTCCAATCCAGATTCCTGATTTCTCCTGCGGAAACACGTACCCGGACAATATGGCTTCCATATGGCTCAATCTGTACATGTTCCCCCTCATTCAAAATCATGATTTTCTGACCGACTTTCTTTACCATCCTCTTTCCTCTTTTCTTTTGTAAAGACCCTCCAGTTGCTTGATTGTACTGATTTCATAGAGCTATTTACTCTGCGAAATTTTTTGTGTCCAAAATCCATATATTGTCTATATTTTATAATGGATAATTTGTGTTGTCAAGCAACTTGTCTAAATGCCACAATGCAAGTTGCTGTTTTTTGGTAGTAATGCACAATTTTCAGTATATAATAGTTGGACTTTTTTCGCAGAGTAAATAGCTCTGCGAAATTTTTGTTTAATTCTTCAACTTTCCCAAAAAAGTTGTATTCTTCTGTATCATCTGCTTTCTATGTGATACAATTACTATGGAAAATTACAAAACAGAATGGTCCTAAGAAAGGAGTACGGAAACAGATGACGACTTACAGACAGGCCCGGCCTGACGAAAGAAATGAGTATATTGACCTGGCCAACTATACATTTGGCTTTGATATTGAGGCTCTGCTTCCTAAGGTTTATGACAGTGGCTTCGATTCCGCCGCAATTACCAAGGTGGCGGAAACTGATGGGGGAAAACTTGTCGCGGAAGCAGCCGTTCTGCCCCAGACTGTTCATGCCGGCGGCATGGAGCTCCGCACAAATTTTCTGGGAATTATGGTTGTACATCCAAGATTCCGCGGCGAAGGTCATATGAAAGCAATCATGGATGCGTGGCTGAAGGAAATGCCCGGTAAGTATCATATGAGTGTTCTGGACGGGAAACGTCAGCGTTATGAATACTTTGGTTATACATCCGGGGGCCTTCAGTGCGAGTATAAGGTGACAAAAGATAATATCCGGCACGCACTCAAATCAGAGGACATCAGCGGGATCCGGTTTCGTCCACTCCAGGAAGTGGACGAATGGAACGCTTTTCTCCTCCGTCTTCTTACTTCCCGCGAAGTCTATGTAGAGCGTGACCCAGAGCGGATGAGCCAGATTCTCTCCTGCTATAAGCAGCATGCTCTTGGAATGCTCAAAGATGGAACGCTGACCGGCTATCTTCTTACCGATCAGGACCGGACCCATGTCAGTGAAGTCTGCCTTGTGGATCCAACGGATGCCGGAAAGATGATAAAAGCGTATTTTTCTTCTTTCGATCTGCAGACAGCCACCTTTACTTTACCTGTCTATGAGAAGTCACTCAACCGGGAGCTGTCAGAATTTGCAGAGTGGTATCAGCTCTCTCCGGCCAATATGTATAACATTTTTGATTTTGCCGCAGTGTTGGAAGCCTTTTTAACCGTCAAATATCATACATATGGTCTTACGGAGGGGTCTTTTTCTGCTGTCATGGACAGCCAGCCAGTCACCATCAAGGTATCGGAATCCGGCGTCCTCGTAGAAAAAAAGGCGTCAGAACATGCAGTTATCCTGGACAAAATGGATGCCCAAAAACTGATTCTGACGCCTTATGGCCGTTATATGGATCTCAACGTTCCAAAAGACTGGTTCCCTTTACCACTCTTCTGGCATACGGTCGACTGCTTCTGATCCGGTTTTATGCCTTCAGCCTTGCAGCAAAATCTGCCATCGCTTCTGAAATCTTGATCTGCTGCGGGCAGACTGCTTCACAGCTTCTGCAACCGATGCATGCTCCCGGCTGTTTGTCCTCCGGAACAGCGCTCAATGCCATTGGTGCGATGAACCCGCCGCCCGTAAAGCTGTGCTCATTGTAGAGGCTCAGCAGGTTTGGAATATCCAGTCCCTGCGGGCAATGGCTGACACAATAATGACAGGCGGTACACGGGAGCGTACCGTTCAGCATTCCATCCGCAACAGACAGAAGCTTCTCCATCTCTTCTTTGGACAGTGGATTTTCCGTCTCAAACGTTCTGATATTATCCTGAAGCTGTTCCATGTTGGACATACCGGACAGAGTCACTGTCACCTCCGGAATAGACTGAAGGAACCGGAATGCCCATGCCGGAATTCCTTCCTCCGGACGCATGGATTTTAAGATCTCTTCTTCTGAATCTTTCAGTCTGGCGAGTCTTCCTCCCCGGAGCGGTTCCATCACCCAGACCGGCAGATGGTATTCTTTCAACAACTCTACTTTCGCTTTTGCATCCTGGAAGGACCAGTCCAGATAATTGAGCTGGATCTGGCAGAATTCCATTCCTTCTCCATATGCTTCCAGAAACCGTTTCATCACATCGTAGCTTCCATGAGCGGAGAATCCCAGATGACGGATCCGGCCGTTTTCTTTTTGTTTCATAAGATACTCATAAATTCCATGAGAACGATCCAGATAAGCATCAATATTCATCTCGCATACATTGTGGAAAAGATAAAAATCAAAATACTCTACCTGACATTTTTCCAGCTGTTTTTCAAAAATTTCCTCCACCTTATCCATATTGGAGAGGTCATATCCCGGAAACTTTGTGGCGAGATAAAAACGGTCTCTTGGGTACTTGCTTAAAAGCTTTCCTGTGACAAGCTCGGAGTTCCCGTTGTGGTATCCCCACGCAGTATCATAATAGTTGACACCGTGCTCCATCGCATAGGCTACCATCTCTTCTGCTGCTTTTTCATCAATTCTTGCATCATCTCCGTCAATGACCGGAAGACGCATGGTCCCAAGTCCAAGAGCGGACAGTTTCAATCCCTGAAAATCTTTGTAAATCATTGCGTTACCTTCTTTCTTCCTCTAAACATTCGTATCAACAGGCAGGTCCGAAGAAATACTCTGGGCATACCTATGCGGACCCTATACTACTATTATAAGAGTTCCCAAATCAAACTTCAAATTCCTTTCGCCTATACCAATGTATAACAAAAAGGAATCCTGCTCTTGCAGGATTCCTTTTATCTAAGCAAATCAGATTAAGCTAACTTGGCCGGATTCACCTTTACGCCAGGTCCCATTGTAGATGTGATTGTCACACTCTTCAGGTACTGACCTTTTACAGCTGCCGGTCTTGCTTTGTTGATTGCATCAATAAGCGTCTGGAAGTTGTCCGCTAACTGTTCTTCTGTGAAG
>CAJFMZ010000038.1 GCA_904393575.1 uncultured Sellimonas sp.
CAGCAGCCATACCGTCATTACCTGAAGCGGTATCAGGAAACCTCTCCCAAGGTAATAAGCGAAAGCTCCGGTCTTACCTTTCATGAGAAGGAGCAGGCATTCCTGATTCGGTTTATGGGAGTGCTCTATCAGGTGACACATCCGGGATTTCAAATCAGCCACCAGGAGCAGGGAAACGGCATCTATATGCTGGAGGAAAACATAGACGCTCAGATTCTGCTGCTCCGGTATCTTCTGGACGGGAACCCGGTGATGAGTTCCGGGAAGCTGATTTCCTACCATGACCTCCCCTGGGGCGAGGTATATTACCGTCAGTTTCAGGGCAGATGTATTTCCCGGCTGGCGAGAAGCTTCGGGACCCGCCTTCCGGAGTTTCGCAGGATCATGGAAAGCCTGCATGGGGTCAAAAAGGAGACGGGAGACGCGGCATATGAGTTTGAGTTCCTGGAGGATCTGAAGCTCTGCCTGATCAAAGAGCTTTTCTTCTCCGGTATCCAGTTTCCAGTATACCGCTTCCGTCTGTGCACACCAGTTGTCTATCTGCAGCTCTCCCTGGATGGTGTCACCTGGGACCATAGTCCCAAATTCTGAGAAAAAGGTATCCGGTACTATGATAATACCGTCTCCTTCCACTACCACCCGGCAGGTCCCTTTCTGGGGAACCGCCGTCCGCAGCTGATCTCCGTTTTCTTTCCCGGATACTTTCTGGATCCGGACTTCTCCCCATGGATGTTCGGAATCAAAATCCGGTGTGAAATTCCGGCTCTGCACGGCATCTGCGGTCACAAACACCTGGATTGTCTCCCGGTCCTTCTGTTCCCATGTCTCCGGCAGCGTAAAGGATGTAAACAGCTCTTCCTTTTCTCCATGCTCCAGAATCTCGGTGCTGTAAAAATACTCCCCTTTTTGTACCCAGTCCTCCGAAATTCCACCAAAACAGTCTGTCGAAATTTCCCTCTGTCCGTCCGACTTTGCTCTCACCTGAAAACGGATAAAACAGTCTTCTCCCAGATTTTCCACCTCTGTAAGCATCGGAATTTCCTGGCCTGGCAGGACCTCCCCCACATCATTCCATTCCTTTGTCTTCTCAGGATCTGCATATCGGTTCATCTGCAGCGCCACGCCTCCGGACCGGATCTGCGATGTTACAGATGCTTCCTTTTCTGCAGCCATCACCGTAATTCCTCCAAACATCCAGAGGACCGTGATGGCTATGATCTGTCTTCCTACTTTCACCTTTCCACCTGCTTTCCAAATTCATTGACTACCAGATCGTTATGGCTGAAATCTCTATAATTCACAAGTTCATTGCAAAATGTTGCCTTCGCAGTATCGTGATCTCTGGTATTCAAGCTGACGGTACTTCCTTCAACAGTCCCGTTTGAAACCTCTTTGATCCCGGTCATCACATATCTGGACACGGGAATCTCTCTGACATTCCAGACGCCGGCCGGAATCTCCATGGTAAAGGACTTTCGGTACACACCATTTTCCTGAAACTGCTCCGGAATTTCCAGCGCTTCGTAATAGACCCGGCTTACCCCATTGTAATCAGTACCGGAAATCTGGAACAAAAAAACAGGTGTCCCGAATTCATCCCATTTTCCTGTCAC
Source organism: uncultured Sellimonas sp. (assembly GCA_904393575.1). Classification (GTDB taxonomy): domain Bacteria; phylum Bacillota; class Clostridia; order Lachnospirales; family Lachnospiraceae; genus Sellimonas. The sequence continues at coordinate 1,614 of CAJFMZ010000038.1, forward strand.
TTCTTTTGTGATAGTAAGGACGGGATTCTTCTCATATACCACTTTGATCTGATGATCCGCATTCACTTTTGTAAATAAATAATTGGATTCATGTTGACTTTTATTGATTTCCGTCTGATCTACGGAAATGGATTTCAGATAATATCCTGGCAGAGGAGAATAAGAAATCTGCATGGATCCTCCTGCAGGAACTTTCAGATTGGATGGCGTAATGGAACCATTTTTCGCCTCTGTTGTGATTTGATAATAGAACGATGTTCGAACCTGCTCTGTCTCTTTTGGAGTTTTCTGATCTACGCTTAATCCGGCCTTATTTGAAACGACATTCGATGTGCCAAACACATACTCCGGGCGCTTGTGTACCCCGATTCTGATTTCAAAACTCCGGCCGTACAGCCATGCTGCTGACGGATCTCTTGCTGAAACCTTTACCTGATCGGCCGTGCCTTTTGTCACCTGGATCTGGAACTTCTGGCTTACATCCTCCTGATTGTCTGCGTCATATACCACGACACGATCCACCGTCAGCGCCTCCGGGATCGGATCCGTCAGAACAAGGCTTTGATAGTAATCCGCCGGCTGGCATTCGGGTACTTTGAAATGAATGAAATAGTGAAACGGATCTTCCCCGTGAACTTCCGTCTTGTCCACACTTTTTACAGGAACAGGCGATGTGAACGGGCCATATCCTTTTGCGGATCCTGCAATCCATCCGAGAATCGCGCCAGCTTCCGTCGATACATCCACATTGGATTCTCCAATCAGATGATTCTGGAACCGTTCATAGTCTTTTTTTACTTTGTCCGAAACGAATGCAGTATATGTAAAACTGTCCGGAAAGGCTACACCTCCTCCTACCCGAAGCGTAAAGGAGGATGCGTTCCCATACTGTACCTGTACACTGTCTTTTTCGTATTCATTGGAGACAATATTGTCCGCATAGAAATAGTAAAATCCATCCCGGTCAATATAATACACTCTGCTGTCCTCCGGAACGGCCAGTCCGTCAACCGCATCGCTTTTCTTCACAGCAAAGATCTGTCCGAAATCCAGATCATCCGCCCGGTAGGTCATATCGACAGCAAGTGGGCGGCCCTGATCATCCAGAATTTCCATCTTTGCCTCATACCAGATGTCGCTGAAAGTCAGTCCGTAAAAATCATCTACCAGAGACAACGCTACGCCGAGAACCGGGTAATACCGCTCTCCTGTGTCCGCTCTGTAAGAAGGCCAGTCCGTAAACGTAATTCTAAGATTGGTGTTTTTCCCCTTATAACTCCCCATGTTGGTCAGGTAACAGGAAATCTTCCCTTTCTGAGCATCACTTGTTGCAATCTGCCCCCATCTTTCAATGGTTTCTCCTTTTTGGTGAAACTGCTGCGGGTTGGAGATACCGCTTGTATCCTTCCAGGTACAGGTGGTATGTTCCGTTTTCTTTAACCGGAATGAGTAACCGGAATCCTCTTCTTCTCCATATTTCTTGACTGTAATCGGAGATCCGGCTTTTCCTGCTGCTTCCAGTGCGCTGACATGTCCGGCGCCATGCACCGGGACAGCTGCCGCACATACTGTCAGAAGCGCGCATGCCAGACCTGTGAACCATTTTTTCTTTTTCATTTTCCACGCTCCTGTTCTACCCTGATCGAGGCAAATGCTTCCTCCGGAGTCTCATACCCTTGCGCCTGTACGGTCTCCTCGTAGACCAGAATTCGAAATGTCTCCTCAGTTTTGCCAGTTGTTACCGTGGTAAAGAGGGGTTCGGTCTTTTTGTTACCTTCCAGCACAGTCCGGTAATAATAGTAACCATCCGCCTGTTTTCCAGTCCAGTACTTCGTATCGAAATTGATCGTAACAGGGAGATCTGACCGGTCTTTCTCCACAAATACCCGGACATAACATGCGGTATCCGTTTTATTTTGAACCAGTACTGTTTTTGCATAAGGCGTATCCGGGTGGATCTCATCCGGAGGATCAAACTCCTCCACGATCTCGGAAGTATTGTCTCCGATTTTGACCACATTTTCCTTTTCATTCCGATGGGCAAGATAGGCGGATACCTTCAAAGCCGGCATACCTTGAGCGATCACTCCGGCAAGAAAGAAGCCAGACAGGATCAGAGCACAGGATATCATTGCTTTCTTTTTCATGTTTTTTCTTCCTTCCTGTCTACTGATTCTGCTTCATATAAATTTGAAAAACGTCCACAGGCGCTTTGGAATCTCCGATATGCTCTGTCTGAATGGCATAGCTTTTCACCGGAATATTCAAAGTTTCCTCATCAATCTGACCTTCGATAGCATTGACAAGAGTAATGGTGTCAAAAAGCGAAGTGGTAGTCTCCCCTTTTTTCAGCGCCTTGCAGGCGTTCTCTGTTCCATAGGCATAAATGTAGCTTCGGGCCGTCACTTTCCCGGATGAAGTAATATCAGAACTTTGCACCTTAACCCATCCATCATTTACGGTGTAGGAAAAGAGCTCTGTGTCTGCCGCAGGAAGCTTTTTCCCGTCTTTTCCAACAGTGATGATCTTTCTGACCGGCACCTGAATTTCCAGAAATGCATAGGCATCGTTGGATCCGGTGTTCGTGACTTTCGGGTCCTTTTTTATAGTCTGATTCGGCGTAAGATCCGTCTTTTCATCCGACGGGACTTTATCCCACTCCGGTTCTTTCAGATCTGTCTTCACACTTCCAACCGTAAGGGTATTGGTCTTCTCCTGGGTATCTGTAAAATAGGCAGAAATTCCCCCTGCCGCCGCTGCAAGGGCCGCTGCTGCAAGTCCGCTGACTGCAATGTGTTTCCATATTTTCTTTTTTCTCATCGTTTTTCCTCCATGTCATGTTTACTGGCTGCACAAAATACGATCAGACACTCAATGGCCTCACCTCCTCTGAACATGAAGTTGTAATCATTTGGGATTCCGAGACAGAAACAGTCTCGGTCTCTACTGAAAAAATAGATAGTTAGACCGAAGCCAGAATGGCTTCTGTAAGAAATGTCTAAAGTATACCATGCACTCTGAAAAAAAGCAAGAAAAAAAGACTGCGACATCTCCGCAATCTTTCTTTTTCTTCACTATACAAACTGATTCCGCCCGGCATCATACTCATAATCAATGCCCGCAAGTTTCCTGCAAAGCATCTCTTTTCCAATTCCCAGATCCTCACAAAGGGCATCCAACGTCGGATAAAAATCTCTGAGTTTCATGTTGACGGTGCTAAGAAGCATCACTGGATCTTTTGGCAGATCTGCCATCACTTTCACATCCTTTTCTATTTGTAACAATGTTGATCGGTAACAATCAGATCAGGTCGGATATCGAAAGATTCAAATGGAATCTCTTCCTGCATCTGCTCTTCAAAACAGATGGCCGCAGTTCGAAGCCCTGGATGTTTCGCCAGATACCGGTCATAAAATCCACCACCGTATCCGATCCGATGCCGGTTCCAGTCAAATACCGCTCCCGGAAGAATCACCAGCGGCAGATGCTCTTCCCTCTCATCAAAGACCTGACAGTGAAGTCCCGGCTCCCGGATTCCAAAGGATCCGCTTTCCAGATCTCTTCTTGACCGGATCCGATAAAACTCCATCTCTTTTCCCTCTACACGCGGACAGTACACCTTTTTTCCCATCTCCCACGCTTTTTCCATCAAACAATCTGTCTCCGCCTCCGAGCGAAAATGACAGTACACCAGAATGGAAGAAGCTTCCTGGAAGCAGCTGGTTTTGCAGACTGCCTCTGCAATCCGTATACTTTTCTCCCTGCGTACTGTTTCAGGTAATTTGTTTCTGATATCAAGAACCTTTTTTCTGATTTCCTTTTTTTCCATATTTTTCACCGAGATTGACAATCGTTCCGTCTTTTTCCTTGATTGAAATGTTGTTGAGCTGTCCACGGAGATTTTCGCGAAAAGATTCAATGTACTCCTGGCGCAGAATCTTCTGTTCTTTCTTTTCTTCCTCTGTCAGGCCTTCCGCCTTGGACTTATGATACAGCTCATTGATTCTTCTGATTTTTTCTTCTTTCATCGTTTCGTACCTTTCCTGTCAACTGGAATAATTTTCCAGAAATCCGTATAGCTTTTCCACTGACCGGATCTCTTTTCCTTTCAGAATTTCCTGCCTGACATCTTCCGGCAGGTCCTCCACAACAATATTGGTATACTCATAGATCGTCTGTCTGTCTTCTCTGTAAACCGCAACAAAACCATTCAGATCCATAAGATAAAAAACCTCTTCTTTACTGACTTCTCCTTCAGCCGCCACAGCATCATTCTCTTTTGCAGATTTCACCATTTCCTGCTGAATCCGTGCTTTTTCTTCAGCCTGATGCTTTGAATACTGAAAACTAAACTGATAGGCTGCACCGATCAGCGCAACACAACCAAAAAAGAGAACTGCCAGCCCGATACTGTATTTTTTCATGGAAACACACTCCTTTTTTTATACAGTATCTGCGCTGTGCCGCAACTTTATACAAGATTTCCCAAAAGCCGTTCAAAGGGTAGACCGCTGCGCTCTTCCTCCGCTTCTTTTGCCTTCTCTCTCAGACAGTCTGCTACAAACCGGTGTGCCATTAAGGCGGACTGATGCAGGTCTTTGCCGCCAAGGAGTGCTCCGCACAGTACTGCGTCAAACAAATCTCCGGTCCCATGAGAATGATATGGAACCTCCGTTTCCCTGCACACTGCCATCTTTCCCTTTTCCAGAACCGCCATGCCGATCTCGTCTTCTCCCGCATGAATACCGGTGATCACGCCATCCTTCATGCCAAGCTTCTGGAGTCGCTTGACAGCTTCCAGAAGTCCCTCATCAGACTGGCACGCTTCATACGGCATTCCGCTCAAAAAAGCCGCCTCCGTCAGATTCGGAAGCATAAGATCCGCCTTCTTGAGAAGAGGAAGCAATGCTTCTTTATATGTCTCATCAAAATTGGAATAATACGTCCCATGGTCGCCCATAATTGGATCCAGAATCACTTTCGGACCTTGTTCCATATCAAGCAGTTCCAGAACCGTATGGGCCATTTTGACATTTCCAAGATATCCCACAAAAATGCAGTCAAACCGAACCTGTTCCCTCTGAAAATGCCTGAGGCTTTCCTTTAAGTACTCTCCCGGTACCGGCAGAACGGCTGGTTTCCCATATCCACCGGTATGAGTAGATAAAAGCATGGTCGGAAGCGGACAGACCTCGATGCCCATCACGCTTAAAACCGGAATCATATTCATCATTGCCGCTTTCCCTGCCGAACAGAGATCGTGGATCAATAACATTCTTTTCATGCCTAATACCTCTATTTTAACAAATGCGCTTTCTGCAGAATTTCCGCAATTTTTGCTCCCTTTGGAAGAGCAAGGATCTCCGCCTCTGTCAGGCCTCCGATCGCAAGGAGACTGATCACATAGACGCATACTCCCGCCACGATCGCGATCACAGTTGCAATAGATCCACTGATCACAAGAGCCAGGACAAACTGAAGCACAAATACAATCACTCCCATGATAATTGCCGCAACCGCAGGGTAAACGAATGTCCTCTTCTTTTCCTGAACATATCCCACCGCTTCTTTCAGATCATGGGCATTCAGAAGACACATGGCAAGTCCGAAAATCACTTTACTTCCTACTACCGCATAAATGCTCCAGTGGAAAAATACCAGCATGATAAACAGCGATACAATATGGATCACAAGCGATGTAGTGGCATTTTTCACCGGTGACATCATTTTATTCACACCCTGCAGCACTGCGTTTGTCAATGTAGACGCCGCATAAAAGATAATGGAGATAGCTCCGATCCGGAACAGATTTGCCGCTACTGTATTATCGATGGAACCCCAGATCAGGTCCAGCATCGGTTTCGGTATCACGATAAACGCAACCGCACTCGGCACTGCAATCAGCATGGTCACACGCATTGCCATCTCGATTTTCTGATGTACCTGTTCCTGATTCTTATTTTCGTACGCACGCACAAGGGGCGGTACAATCGAGGATCCAAGCGCATTCGCCATAAACAATGGCACGTTAAAGAGCGTATAATACTGTCCCAGGCTGCCAAGAAGATCCGCACAATGCTCCTCTGTGAATCCCTGGGCAGACATAATGCTGCTGAACATCGCACTGTCAATGACATTCTGAATATTGTACACCGTAGAACTTAAAATAACCGGTGCAATTGTCAGGATCAAAACCTTAAAAATATACCGGAAGCTCTCCTGCTCCGCAGTTTTGTCCCGTCTGAGTCTCTTACGCAGTTTCCCTTTGTATGCATAAAAGATCATCACAAGGAAAATCAGCGCGACCAGTCCGCCTGCAATGACACCAAGCGTAGCGCCCGCCGCAGAAAAGGCCGGACCGTAAAGGTCATCTCTTTGCGCTGATCCCACTGTTCTGCCGTACTGAAGCAGAATATATGCCCCGATAATACTGACAATCGCATGGACAACCTGCTCCAGAATCTGAGATACCGCAGTCGGCACCATGGAACCACGCCCCTGGAAAAATCCACGCAGCACGCCCATAATCGAAACAATGGCAAGTCCCGGCGCCAATACGCGCAGCGCATAGGCGCTCATTCCCATTTTCATAATTCCTCCTGCGATCAGATCCGCCCCAAAAAAGATGATCAGACCGACGCCGCCCCCTACTACAATAGCAAAGAGCAGGGCTGCCTTAAAGATCCGGTATGCATTCTTTTCCTGATTTTTGGAAAGCCTGGCAGAAACCAGCTTGGAAACCGCAAGGGGCATACTATAAGAAGTCAGAATCAGCGCAATGCTGTAAATCTGATATGCCACTTCGTAAAATCCCTGGCCTGTCGTCCCCATGATATTTAATAGAGGAATCCGGTAGACCATCCCTATAATTCTGGAAATCATGCCTGCTGCTGCAAGGATTCCTCCCTGCACCAGAAATTCATTTCCATTTTTTTTCTTATTCATAAAACACCCCGCTATTATCTTTCATCATTTGCAGTTCCATTCCTGGTAATTCCCAGGCGTTCCAGAATTTCATTCTGCTTCTTTTCCATGATAAGCCGCTCCTGCTCTTCCATATGATCATATCCAAGCAGGTGAAGCATACTATGAGCAATTAAAAATGCATACTCTCTCAGGGCAGAATGACCATACTCTTCTGCCTGAGACAGTACTTTTTCCTTCGAAATTACAATATCTCCAAGAAGAGCCTCCCCTGTCTCCGGATGAAAACAGTCCGGCTGTTCCTCCAGAAAATCAAACTCCCCTGGTGTTTCATATTCAATCATCGGGAAAGACAGGACATCTGTCGGGCGGTCAATGCCTCTTTGTTCTCTGTTCATCTCCCGGATCGATGCATTGTCAGTCAGCAGAATCTCAACCTCTGCTTCATATGGAAACCCTTCATAGTCAAGGGTGGCCTCCACGACCTGCTCGGCAGTTTTCCGGCAGTCTATCGGAAGCCTGATTTCTGATTCTTCTTCCAAATATATCGTCATATCAACCTCTGTGTCTTATGCTTTTTCTTCTGTTTCCGCGTTTTTTGCTTTCTTCTCTCTGTTCGTAACTTTCATATGCTTTTACGATCTTCTGCACAAGCGGATGTCTCACTACGTCTCTGCTGGTCAGCCTGCAGACACTGATTCCCTCCAGCCCGTTCACTACTTTGACCGCTACATCCAGTCCCGATGTCTGTCCGGCCGGAAGGTCTTTCTGCGTCTCGTCTCCGGTAATCACTACCTTTGAGCCGAATCCGATTCGTGTCAGAAACATCTTCATCTGAGCCGGCGTCGTATTCTGAGCCTCATCCAGAATAATGAAGGCATTATCCAGAGTCCGGCCTCTCATATAGGCCAGAGGCGCTACTTCAATCAATCCTTTTTCCGAATTTTTCACAAAACTTTCCGCCCCCATAATCTGATACAGGGCATCGTAAAGAGGCCGGAGGTATGGATCAATCTTACTTTGCAGGTCCCCCGGAAGGAATCCAAGCTTCTCCCCGGCTTCAATGGCAGGACGTGTCAAAATAATCCTGCCCACTTCGTTATTCTTAAAAGCTGAAATTGCCATTGCCATCGCCAGATAAGTTTTCCCGGTTCCGGCCGGTCCCAGTCCAAATACAATCATATCCTTTTTGATGGCGTCCACATAACTTTTCTGTCCCAGAGTTTTGGCCTTTACCGGCTTTCCCTGTACCGTGTATGCAACGACCTCTTTATCCATTTCCAGGAGGTCTCCCTTTTCATCTTCCATGGCCAAAGAAATAAGATAGTCTACATTTTGTTCTGTAATAACATTCCCTCTTCTCGACAGCTCCAGAAGTTGTTCAAGAATTTCTTCTGCTTTTCTGGTTCTGCTCTCTTCTCCCATGATCTTGATCTCACCGTTTCGTTCGATCAAAGTCACATGAAAGGTACGTTCAATCTTCTTTGCGTAGGCATCCAGCTGGCCGAACACATTTGACTCGTGCTCAGCTGGTATCTGCATTGTTCTCTCCAAGATTCCCATGTTCTGTCTTTCTTTCCTTTCCGCATGATTCCAAAAGAATCAGTGTTCCTTTTGCTTTCGCACGATGCGCGTCCTTGTATATTTTAACATCATTCTCAAGAATTTGAACCCCTTTTTTTCTTAAATCCTCGCAATAACGCTCAAATTTCTCACTCAGAATACGCTGATACTCTTTTTGCGCATATGTTTTCCTGATTTCCCGATATCGTTTTTCCTCCCGGATTCCGAATGAAAAGGGGAGCGGAAAGCTTTTGGAAAACTGCGGGAGGACCTCAGATGAAAACACCTCCCTGTTTTCTCCCTCACTGACTTTCTGCCCCAGTGTGTATTCCTTATTTGAAATCCGGAAGAAAATCTGATATTTTTTCTTTCTTTCATATTTTTTGACAGTATAAGACAGATCCAGCTCATTCTCATAAGGCTCTTCTGTCTCCATCCGGATATCTGCGTCCGCATCCTGATACTGATACCCGACGACTTCCTGGCTGTCATTTTTGATCTCCACTCTGCCAGACACCAGGATATCTCCGGCTTTTACCTCATCCCCGGCATGGACCATGGGCACCCCGGATCTTGTGATGATCTCCCGCACCACTCCGTCCTTTTCTGCGATCAGGTCTGTCCCCTCCGTCTCCGCATCTTTTTCTTCTACCTCCCTGGAATCACTGTTTTCCTTGATTTCTATCTGAATTCTACTTCCTGTAAGGGAAGCGGACACCCAGATCACATCGTCATACTGTCTGCGGATCATCCGCGCGATCCCGGCACAGTCCACAGAAGATGCCGGCATACCACAGTGAATATCCTGCTCTCTCAAAAAAGCCAGAATTGTCTCGTCTGTCCGGACATGATTGCCGCTGATTTCGATATTCCACACAAAGAGTGAAAGAATATATACGAGCAGAACACATCCTGCTGCTCCGGCAAAAAAAATCTTCCTTTTCCGATTACGAAAAAGAAAAAAGGGCAGACCTCGCTTTTCCATGATACGCAGACTGGTACCCGTTTTTCTTAGGATCGGCTTTAACTTCTTCATGCCATCTATTGTAAGATTCATGTCATAACAGTTACGGCCGGGTGTCAGCCCCCAGACCGGGATCTTCCTGTATTTACATAGATTCAGGAACCGTTCCGGAGAATAGCCTGTGATTCGTATCCGGACATATCCTCTTATATACCGCAGAATCCGAGTCAGCAATGTGCATCCTCCTTCTTCTCAAACTCCACTTTCCAGATCTTCCCGGTAATCTTCATCTCATCATTCATATAGTATTCTATACACATTCTTTTCCCCTGAATCCGGATGATACCGGATTTTGTTTTCACACGTATCAATTCCTCCGTGTACTCCAAAATCCCCCGGTAATTCTCTATACACACTTCACACTGTCCGGTCAGATGGATCAGCGGAAGCCCCATAATGACATCTTTCGGAGCATCTGCCGTTTCTGCAATCTTTTTACGAATCCCGTCACCGCATGGCTCTTCTCTCCATGTCTGGTCTTTTTGTCTGCTTCCCATCATGCTGCCGTACACCTTGCTTTTCTAGCAATATATGCGTCAGCTTTCTCTCCTATACATTTCTGCAGAGCAAACCTACTTTGCCTTCCGCTCTTTTGCAGTAAAGGAAATGTCTTCTATGCAATAAACATCTGCCGCTTTCAGCATTGCTTCCTCAAACTCGATGTCCGCTTCCGGTGCCAGATGTTCCATAATCCGTTCCAGCCCCCGGCGCTTCTCCTCTTCTGTCTCCAGTTTCCGGAGCCGTCCATTCCCCATAATACTCTGGTAGGCAAAGGAGTAGGAACAGGTGTAATCCCCCTTAATCACTCCTCCTTCCCGGTCCAGCTCCAGTGCTACGTTCGGATTGTCTGCAAAGGCTTCTGCCTTGCGCCCTTCCTTGGCGGAATGAAAATAGATCTTCCAGCCCAGCGTCCCGTCTTCCCGTTCTGTCAAATCATATCCATAATTGACCGGAACAATAAACATTCCCTCCTGATCCACAGCTCCGACCCGCACGACCCTGCATATTTCTATCAGTTCCTGTATCTTCTGATTGTCCCGAATCTCTCTTTTCTGTAATCGCATCTTTCTCATGATCTCTTCCTCCTTTTTTACTGCCGGACCCTATCCGATCAGAAATGCATCAGTTCTGCATATTCTTTTAATGTTTTTGTCCGGTAAATCTTCTGTATCCATTCCTGCTCTTCCCGGTGGCAGAAGGCCCGGTACGTCCAGAATTCCTTCAGTTTGGACAGCACATGGCGCTCTTCCGGAATCTCCTTTTGATAGGCCAGATACAATTCATACTGAAATTCCTGCCAAGTATGAGAAGTCTTCGTCCTTTTGATCTGGGACAGCAAAGAGGGCTCTCCCAGCACGCCCCTCCCAAACATCACTGCTCTGCTCTGGGGAAATTCGTTCAGCCATGCCTCATACTGCTCTTTCGTAAACAGATCTCCATTATAACAGAGCGGATTTCTGCTCTTTTCAAGCGCATAGCGGTAAGTCTCCCAGTGCGGAATCCCCTGGTATCCTTCTTTTCCTGTCCGCGGGTGAAGAATGAGCTCAGAGAGGGGATACTCGTTGTATAATTCCAGGATCGCCCCAAACTCTTTCTCATTTCTCATGCCAATCCTGCTTTTGATTGAAATCCTGACTTTCGATGTTTCAAAAATCTCGTCCAGAAATCTGTGAAGTTCTTCCAGATCTGCAAGAAATCCGGCTCCCCTGCCTTTTGCCGTCACACACCGGGACGGACATCCGAGATTGAGATTGATTTCCTCATACCCAAGACCGGACAGATAGTCCGCCGCGCTTAGAAATTCTTCTGCTTTATTCGTCAGGATCTGGGGAACCACATGAAGTTCCTTATTATTTTCCGGCAGCACGTCCTGCTTCTGCCTCTTCGAGAGCTTGCCATTCTCATTGGGTGTGAGAAATGGAATGAAATAGGTATCCATCGGCTTAAACATGCGGTGATAAGTTTTCCGGTAGATATGATCTGTAATTCCCTCCAGGGGCGCAAGATAGTACTTCATTGTAGATTAAATCCTTTCCGCCTGCCGCTTCTATCTTCTTTCAGCCCAGCATAGACTGGAACCAATAATATTTTTCTGGTATAAAATTATGAAGCAGCACGTTCATTTAAAAAAATTAGTTTTGTTTTGTCTGCTGGCACTGGCGTCTTACTGCGCCGGCACAGGGATCGGCTTTCTCCATTCTTACTTTCAGGAACCGTCTGTCAGTGAGACTTCTTCCCAGGTTTCCGAGAACTGGGGACTTAGTTTCCAGAAAGAGGGAGAACGACCGATCGGAAATGCGGATATTTTGGAGCTTTCTGCCCTGAATGCCGCTTACTGCGAAGATACGAACGAAAAAGTGATCTATCTTACCTTCGACTGCGGTTATGAAAACGGAAATACAGAAATAATTCTGGATGCTCTGAAAAAACACAATGCACCGGCGGCGTTCTTCATTGTAGGTACTTTTCTCCGGGATCATCCTGACATTGTAAAACGGATGGCGGACGAAGGACATACCATAGGAAACCATACCTGGCACCACCCGGATATGTCCTCCATCTCCACGGAGTCCTCCTTCTGTAAAGAGCTGGAAAGCGTAGAATCTTTGTTTGAAGAAACCACCGGCCAGAAGATGAGTCCCTATTACCGGCCGCCTCAGGGAAAATTCAGTACCGCCAACCTGGAAATGGCAAAAAACCTGGGGTACTACACCTTTTTCTGGAGTCTTGCCTATGTGGACTGGTATGAGGATGATCAACCCACTGCCGAAGAGGCGTATGAAAAACTTCTGGGGCGGATCCATCCCGGTGCTATTGTCCTTCTCCACAATACCTCCTCCACCAATGCCGGAATCATGGATGAACTGCTGACAAAGTGGGAGGAGATGGGTTATCACTTTGCTCCGCTCTCTGATCTTGTAACGCATCAGCTCTAGTCGAAAGAGGGATATGGTCATAAAACCCTATCCCTCTTTCCTTCTGTTGTTATTTTTCAAATCAGATCGTCGGATCTGTCGGATCCCAGTTTTGATTTCCCGGAATCTTTGCGTAAACAGGTTTTCCAAGTGGTCCTGCTGCAGAACTGTTATAGATGGTAACCGTTGTTCCGAGAGAACAATTGTCATAAATCCACTTTGCATCAATAGCACGCAGCCGGATACATCCGGATGACGCCCATGTCCCCAGTCTGTTGTACTGGTTTGGCATCATGGTCCGGTTATTAAAGGATGTATATGGCAAGGAATGGAACAGAATATGTCCCGTAATTCTGGTACACCACTGTCCCTGCGCCCCGAAAAGTGCGTGCCATCGGTATTTATTCTGGGTGTGGAATGTTCCGATTGGCGTACCTGCTCCCGGAGAACATGCAAATGCCACAACGGGAATGATATATCCTTTACTGCCATCTTTTGCGTAAACAGTCACACAGCTCATCTGTTTATTAATTTTAATCAGATAGGAGGACTGCTTTCCTATGATATTCCGGATATCCGTCTGTCTGACTCCGGATTTATAGTAGAACTTATATCCATTTTCATAATACCATCCATTCTTGCTCTTTACGAACGGGCGTGCCGTGGATCCCGGTGCCGCTGCTCCTTTTCTGACCAGACGAATCTGTACTGCCTCCAGGCGGTAGCTACACCCCTCCGTACCGGCGCTCGCGCCGTTTTTCGCCCATCCAAGCCAGCCGTAGTGCTGAGCATGAACACGATAATAAATATCAAAGTATTTGGCCATATTTCCAGTCAGACGAATCTGAATCGCTTCCAGGCGAAGCGACCTGCCAGTCGTGCCACTCAATGCTCCATCTGATTTCCAGGAGGATTCCCACCCCAGACGCTGAATGTGGGAGCGGTACTGAATGCTTCCGCTGATATCCTGATTCGCCAGATGGATCTTGATGGATTCCATCCGTTTTGACTGTCCAACCGTTCCGCCCGTCGCGCCATCCTTCACTTCACTCTTCCATCCGTCCTTCTGTACATGTGTCTGATAGACCACAGATGGAAACTGATGAAAGGCAGATGCAGTGCTGCCAGGAGCCGGTCCGCCCTTTCTCACAAGCATGACCTGGAGTCCTTCCAGCCGATAGCTGAAGCCTTCCGTTCCGGCACTCGCTCCGTTTTTCGCCCATCCAAGCCAGCCAAACTGCTGCGCATGAACACGGTAATATACATCAAAATACTGAGCCAGTTCTCCGGTCAGACGGATCTGTACCGCTTCCAGGCGAAGGGACCGTCCACTAGTACCGCTCAATGCTCCATTGGCCTTCCATGAGGACTCCCATCCAAGCTGCTGTATATGAGAGCGGTATTCAATATTGCCGCTGTATAACTGATCCGTCAGACGGATTTTGATGGATTCCATCCGCTTTGACTGTCCAACCGTTCCGCTGACAGCACCATTCTGCACCTCGTTCTGCCAGCCGATGGACTGCACATGGGACTGATAATTGACGGTCGGGCGCTGCCAAAATGCATGATCCGTACTGCCCGGCGCCTGTCCTCCCTTTTCTACAAGGACGATCTGGATACCCTCCAGACGATAACTAAATGCCGCCGTTCCAGCACTCTCTCCATTTTTCGCCCATCCAAGCCAGCCATACTGCTGTGCATGGACACGGTAATAAATATCATAGTGCTCTGCCATTTCTCCCGTCAGACGGATCTGTATTGCTTCCAGACGAAGGGATTCTCCAACCGTACCGCTCAAATCACCATTTTTCGCCCATACTTTCTCCCAGCCCTTCCTCTGTACATGGGAATGGTATTCCACATCTCCTTCATACGGCTGATCCTCCAGCCGGATCTTGATAGACTCCATCCGCTTGGAATTGCCAACAGTGCCGCTGGTCGCTCCATCCTGTACCTCCTTCTGCCAGCCGTCTGTCTGGATCTGAGACTGGTAGAAAACATGAGGGACAGTGGTTTCCACTTCCTCAGACTGTACCTCCGGTTCGGAAGCCGTCTCCGGCTCCTGCGATTCTGCGGATGGTTCCAGTCCATTGTCCGGCTGCTCCGGAGCTGATTCTT
>CAJFMZ010000039.1 GCA_904393575.1 uncultured Sellimonas sp.
ATCCAGAAATTCCGGCTGCAATCCCCACATGTTCATGGATACCGGTGTATCAAGTTCCAGCTCTTTCGCTCCGTCTTCCGCTACCGCCTTTTCTCCTTTTCGGATGATATTGTGTGTCTCCACAATATTGGTCAGATATCCATTTTCGTCAACTTCACAGACACCTCTTGTTACCCCTCCATTTTCACTTAAGGTGTTTTTCAGCACAAATCCAACCATGCAGACCGGAATTTCTCCTGTCTTCTCCTTTTTCTCTTTCAAATACTGATAAGCTTCTACGTATGCTTCTTTCCCGTAAAAGTCATCCGCATTGATCACGAGAAACGGTTCTGTCACTTTTCCACGACATGCAAGAATGGCCTGTCCGGTTCCCCATGGTTTCTTTCTGTCCGGGAACTTATTCTGGAATGCCTCCGGAATGTCATCCAGTTCCTGAAATGCATATTCAACTGGAATCTGCTTTTCAATCCTGTCACCTATCACTTCTTTGAAATCTTTTTCCAGATCCTTCCGAATGACAAATACAATCTTGTCAAACCCTGCCTCCATAGCATCCCGGATGGAATAATCCATAATGATTTCCCCATTTGGTCCAACTGGTTCCAGCTGCTTGATTCCCCCTCCAAATCTGCTGCCGATACCAGCGGCCATAATCACTAAAGCTGCTTTGCTCATGGCTTTTTCTCCTTTATTTAGACTGATATTTCCTTCATTATACTTAATTTTGCTCTTGTTGTCTACCAAGCTGGAATGTTCCTCACATTCCTCGAAGATTTTTTTCTGGCCTGACAGAAATTTCCCGGTCAAAAAAAAACAGAGCAGGTTTCCCTGCTCTGTGCATTAGTTTTCTATCAGTCTGTCAACTGCGCTGAAAAAGGCTCTGAATCCCGCCCGTGTGATGTTGGAGCTTACGCCGACTCCATATGTCTCTTTCCCGGTACGATTGTCGTGCAGGCAGATATATGCAGCTGCTTTTGCTTCTGATCCCTGGCTGAGCGCATGCTGGGAATAATCTACAAGGGTAAAATCCATTCCCGATTCTTCCGCCATCAGTTTTTTCAAAGCTGCAAGCGGTCCGTTTCCTACTGCCTTGGCACTCTTTAACTCCTCACCCGCCATAAATACAACTTCGATTTCTGTCTCATTTTCCGCCACATCTTCTGCTTTTGCTCTTATAAATTCATACGGCGTCTTCTTTCTGAGATATTCCTTCTCAAATACCTCCATGATAGTTGCCGGCGCAACTTCTCCCTGCTTCTCAGCAATTTTCTGAATCACATCGGCAAATTCTTTATGCATTTTTTTCGGAAGCTTATAGCCAAATTCGCTGTCCATTACAAACGCTACGCCGCCTTTTCCTGACTGGCTGTTAATGCGGACAATCGGTTCATATTCCCTTCCGATGTCTGCCGGATCAATCGGAAGGTAAGGTACCTCCCACCAATCCTGTTTCTTTTCATGCATTGCCTGCATGCCTTTGTTGATTGCGTCCTGATGGGATCCGGAAAATGCTGTAAACACAAGTTTTCCGGCGTACGGATGACGCATCGGGACTTCCATCTTGCAGCATCTTTCATAAACTTCTTTGATCTCCGTCACATTTTCCAGATTCAGCTCCGGGTTGATTCCCTGCGAGAACATATTGTACGCCACATTCAAAATGTCAATGTTTCCAGTCCGTTCTCCATTTCCGAAAAGCGTTCCTTCCACTCTGTCGGCTCCTGCAAGCAGTGCCAGTTCTGTTGCCGCAACGCCTGTTCCTCTGTCATTATGAGGATGCACACTGAGAATCACGCTGTCTCTGTCGCTGAAGTGACGGTTCATCCATTCAATCTGATCCGCATACACATTCGGGGTTGTCATCTCCACTGTGGCAGGGAGATTGATGATAATCGGGTTTTCCTTTGTTGCTCCCCACTCTTTCTGAACAGCCTCACAAACTTCCAGCGCATAATCCAGTTCCGTTCCTGTAAAACTCTCTGGTGAATATTCCAGTCTTAAATTGCCCTCAAAATCTTCTGCATATTTTTTTACCATTCTGGTCCCGTCCAGAGCAATCTCTTTGACTTCTTCTTTTCCTTTTTTGAACACCACTTCTCTTTGCAGAGTGGATGTGGAATTATAAATATGTACGATGGCATTTTTGACACCTTTCAGAGATTCAAAAGTCCGTTTTACAAGATGATCTCTGCACTGAACCAGTACCTGAATCCACATATCGTCTGGAATCAGATTCTGTTCTACCAGTGTTCTCAGGAAATCATACTCGATCTGAGACGCGGAAGGGAAGCCCACTTCAATCTCTTTAAATCCAAGCTTTACAAGCAGCTTGAACATCTCTATTTTTTCCTCTACCACCATTGGCTCAATCAGCGCCTGATTTCCATCTCTTAAATCCACGCTGCACCATACCGGTGCTTTTTCAATCTGTTTGTCCGGCCAGGTACGTTCCGGATACGGAACAACCGGTACTCTCCTATATCTCTGATAATTCAGCATTTTGAACCACTCTCCTCATTTTTATTCTCCAAGCCCACTCTCCACAAGAGCTACCATTGTTTCAAGGGCCTGCTCTTCATCTTCACCGTCACAAATAATTTCCAGCTCATCGCCGCATTTTACACATGCCCCCAGAACACTGAGAACGCTTTTAGCACTGCTGATCCCTTTATTTGTACGGAATTTTACACTGCACCGAAACTCTACCGCAGTCTTGCAGAACAGTCCTGCCGGTCTTAAGTGAAGACCGGTCGGATTGCTTACAACCACCTTCCGGCTAACCATATTATTTCCTCCAGTTATTCAGTTTCTTCATTGTCAATCTGTTCCAGTCTGACTTTAATTACGACATCTTCTGCAAGAGAACATCCTGCCGGAAGCTTTACCTCTACAGGCACATCGTATTCTCCTGGTTCTTTATATGTCACAAGATTGATCGAAAGGCTTCCTTCGTCAAGCTCCAGAGAATCCAGAATATCCTGATCTCCCTGAACCTTGATTTCCAGATTGTTTCCGGATACATAGGAATACTGGAGCCCATCCTGCAGATTGTTTACCGCAATGGAACCTGTCGGGATCTCCAGTGTACGGCTTCCTTCCTCCTCAATACCGATTGTGACAACAACCGCGCCTGCGTTCTTATCAATCAGTTCTACTCCATCCGGCAGATATGGTGTAATATCAACTACCACTTCTTCTTTGCTGTCCAGATTCTGTACATTCAGTGCCTCTGCCGGAATCTCGATCTCATCCAGATCTTTCAGCACATCGGAACTTCCGGATACCTGTACTTCTGTCGGCTCTGTTTCTATTCCCGTAAACACATATCCGTCCGCCGCAGTGATGGATGAAGTATCGAATGTCAGCCGGAGCCTCTTCGTATTTCTTACTTCTACCCGCACACTCACATCTGTTTCATCTTTCAGATCCTGAAGCGTAAGCAGCGTATTATCAATGGTTTTTCCATCTGCATCATAAAATACCAGTTTCGATGGAAGAACGGTATCCTCGGCCAGTCCGGTTACATCTACTTCCGCGACTACTTTATCGATTCTTTCTATAATAGATTTCGGACCGTTCACTTTGACCTTCTCCGGATCCGCCTTGATCTCTCCAAGAACATAGCCGTCTCTTACACTTCCGGTTGTCGTTGGAGTGATCGGGAACGTATTCTGCGCCTCATCTTCAATTGTCACCTGAAGATTTCTTGGGCTAGAATAGGCTTCCGTATATTCAAATCCAGGAACAGACACCTCAATCGGGATCTGGGATCCCAGGGACATCTCTTTCATATCCGCATATGCTCTGATGTCAGAAGCGCTCATATTGTGAAGAACAGAACGCTTTGCTTTTACCGTAACCCGCACGGTATCTGTTTCATCTTCAATCTGATACGTCTTTCCTTTGCTGGTCACTACTTCCGGATGCAGGATCTCTACCGGTACATTTGAAAACTGTACAGACGTGACCGGATCATCCACATTGACAACAACCGCCCACAGAAAAATAGCAAGGGCAAGCGACAACAGCTTCAGAGGAAAGTTTTTAATCAGTTTCTTTTTCATGTTTCCGCCTTCCTTTCCACAGTTTCGCTATTTTCTTTTCTGTATTTTTCGTCTGAATCCGTATCAGGCTCTCTTTCAGATACTCCGGCGTCACATTTCTGACCAGCTGTCCGCCCTGTGCAACCGACACATACCCGGTTTCTTCCGATACCGCAATAATCAGCGCATCGCTGACTTCACTCATTCCAAGAGCTGCCCGGTGTCTTGTTCCAAGTTCCTTGCTGATCTCCATATTGTCTGAAAGAGGCAGATAACAGGTTGCCGATACAATCCTGTTTTCTCTGATAATGATCGCACCGTCATGTAGCGGAGTATTGTGCTCAAAGATATTAATCAGAACCTGTGAAGACACAATACAGTCCATATAAATTCCTGTACTTTCATACTCCGTCAAACGAATCGCCTGCTCTACGACAATCAAGGCACCTGTTTTTACCTTTCCCATCGCGAAACATGCATCTACAATCGCATCAATCGTACGGCTGCTGAAGCGTTCATTTTCTTTCCCTTTATCAATCGGTACAATGGCTGTCAGGAACCTTTTCTCTCCCAGCTTTTCCAGCGCACGCCGCAGTTCCGGCTGAAACACTACGATTGCCGCAATCGCAAGGATTGACACACTGTTTCTTGCCAGCCATAGAATGGTATGCATTCTTAGTATTGCGGCGACAAGAATAAATACCCCCAGAACCAGAATTCCTTTCAGCAGCATCCATGCTTTTGTATTCTTGATCCATACCATAATCTGATAAATCAAAAAAGCGACAATTATGATTTCTACTACATCCGTCCAGTAAACATCCGGGATATACCAGTCTGGAAAATATCCCTTAAATGCTTCAAAAATTTTGCTGTTCATTCCTGTCACCTCCCATCATCTTATACTCACCCATTTGATCCCCTTTTTTCTTTTGCTATTTTGACTGATCCTGATCATCCAGCTCATCTTTCAGGAGTTTCTCAAGATCCATCTCCTCCTGAAGCTGTTTTGCCAGAAGCATCTCTTCTGTCATTCCTGGTATGTAAGATTTTTCCGGCTTCTTATCTGAAGCAGCCGTAGAATATTCTTTCTTATTCTCTTCGGAATTCTCTTTCTTTTTCGTCTCATGCTTTTTCGTGTCGTTCTTCCGTCTGCTGATTCTTTTCACACGTTTTTCCGGAACCGCCACCGATACCTTTGGTATTGCCTTGACGTAATAATAGTATTCATCGTCTTCGTACTGAAATTTCTCTGCTTTGGAATAATCGACGGAAAAAATAAAAAATTCCAGAATCAGCGCAAGCAGCACGGAAATAATGTTTCCGAATATCAGTACCACATAATCAATCTGTGCGCCAAACACAATGCTTCCTGCCACAATCACGATAATATCGGATACTGCGCCTGCCGCTACCCCGATCTTCCATGACTGATCAAAATCACTGGTCCGCAATGTGTATACAACAAGTACCGCCACAACAAAAGACGCAATATAAATCCACATGACCTTGTTTTGCAGAATCTGTGAGGCAAACAGTGACATTTCACCTGCCATTCCCTTTGCCCCCGTCACTGCTGTAGCCGACATTTCCAGATAATCAATCATGGAATAAACAAGCGTACCGAAAAAGACCGGAACAATGCAGACCGGCGTACCAAGCAGTGCAAAGGAAATCGGTACCGCAAATGGAATTTTGAAAAAATATGCCACCATCATCAGCAGAACAATCATCGACTTATCCGGCGTAAAGCGGAAATAAAAAATAAACATCACCGCAAAAAGAGCCGCCGTAACAAGCATGACTCCCATAGACAAGGCATAAATATGCATCAGTATCAGCACCGCCGCAGCAAATACGGTGATCGTTCCGGGAAGGAACGCACAGATCAAAGCCAGGACCAAAGTAACCAGCGGATTCGCTGCCGCCTCCATATATCCGATCTTGGAATTTACAAGATAAAAAACAATAAACGCAAGCAGAAAATGGACTATTTTATCTACTTCTTTTGAGTATTTCGCATAAAAAGCCTGCAGCTGTTCTTTCAGAACAAATAAATTACTCATTCTTTTTCTTCCTTTCTTTACCGTAGAATTTCTCCAGCTGCGTCAGCATACGGGTGTAGCGCTTCACTCTCCCCTTTGCTCTGTTGTGCTTCCTCTGGTAAAATCTGGAAGCAAACAGCCCGTAGGAAACAGCGAGAATCAGATACAGTGCTATGGCTGCCAGCACAATCAGAACCATAACAAACAGATTTGCTTTATCCAGAAGCGTCTCCATAAATGCCGCCGCAAAAATTCCGAACAGCACTACATATCCTACAGTCACCCAGATCACGGTAATGATTGTCTGATAGCTGATATAATCTTTTTTGTAATAGGAGGCGATCTTAAAATCTTCTTTGCCATACTTTTCTTCATAAAGTGCCATCTTGTTCATCAACTTGACTTTTTCTTCGTTAACCATGTTTCACCTTCCTAACCTCAGAAAACTATGTTCAGTATATCAAAAATCAAATATCTTGTCCAATACTTATCGTTAAAAAGAAAACCATGTCAACTCCGGCTTTTTTCAGTGCTTTGGAAGCTTCATTCACCGTATTCCCTGTTGTATAGATGTCATCAACAAGGAGCACCCGTTCCGGAAGCGTAGTTTTTCGTTCAACCTCGAAACTATGCTCCAGATTGCGGGCCCTTCCGCTCCGGCTGAGACGTTTCTGTGGAACGGATGCTTTCCTTTTTCGCAGCAACCTTGTTTCAACCGGAATCCCTGTCATCCGGCCAAGCTCCTGAGCCAGAATCTCCGCCTGGTTGTATCCCCGTTTTCTTTTCTTTCGTCTATCCATCGGAATCGGAATAATGGTCTGTACGCCCCATTTTCGAATCTGTTTTTCGAACCTTTCCGACATTTCTTTCGCATAGTACTTTGCGTATACTCTCCGGTTATGAAATTTAAACTGATAAATCGATCCGCTCACCGGCGGACGGTGTATCCATAAACTTCTGCCCTCCTCATACCAGCAGTTCCCCTGGGCAATCCGCTCCAGACAGTCCGGACAGTACTCCGTCTGTTCATTTTGAACCGGCTTTCCACATTTTTTGCACATTGGCTCTTTTGTCCGCCTAAGTTTTCTGAGACACTCTTCACATGCCCCTTTTCTATACACTCTCCCGCAGAACGGACATACATCCGGATAAATCAGGCTCCCTATCTTCATCCATCATTGTAATTCTGATTTCCCTACTGAATTTCACGAATCCGTTCCGCCAGGGACGTGTTCCGCTTCTGTTCTTCTACATTTTGGATCATTTCCTGGAAAACAGTATCGCTTCCTACAAGTGTAACACATTTTTTCGCTCTTGTAACCGCCGTATACAATAAATTCCTGCAGTAAAGCTGTCGTGGTCCTGCAAGCAGCGGAATAATCACAGCCGGATACTCGCTTCCCTGCGACTTATGTATCGTGACCGCATACGCCAGTTCCAGCTCATCCAGCATTTTGAATGGATATTTGACTTTTCTCTTCTCGTCAAACTCTATCTCTACTGTTTCATCATATGTATGAATGGCGGATACAATACCGATATCGCCATTAAACACTCCTACTCCTTTATCTACAACCAGCCCATACTTTGTAGCGATTTCCCATTCCAGCTGATAATTGTTTTTTGTCTGCATCACTTTGTCGCCCACGCGAAAAATCTTCTCTCCGTACTCCTTTTCCTGCTTTTTCGGAGATGGCGGATTCAAATACTGCTGCAAAATCCGGTTTAACCGTTCTACTCCAAGAAGCCCCTTTTTCATCGGTGCGAGGACTTGAATATCTGTCATTTTCGCATCTACATACCGCGGAAGCTTCTTCTGGATCAGTGTCAAAACCACACTGATAATCACATCTGCATCCTGTCTTTTCAGGAAGAAGAAATCTTTGCTTTTGTTATCGAGCCTCACTTCCAGTCCTGCGTTAATCCGATGGGCATTCACCACAATATCACTTTCCTGGGCCTGCCGGAAAATTCTCGTCAACATCATAACCGGAAATGCCTCGGAATCAATCATATCCTTCAGCACTTTCCCAGGACCAACTGAGGGGAGCTGATTGATGTCTCCCACAAAGATCATTCTGGTCCCCGGCACTACCGCAGATAACAGCGCATGCATCAAAGGCAAGTCCACCATGGACATTTCATCGATGATAACCACATCCGTCTCCAGAGGGTTCTCCTGATTTCTCCCAAATCCGCCTCTTTCTGCCTCCTCCGGATTCCCGGTAACTTCCAGAAGCCGATGGATTGTCTGTGCTTCATATCCAGTTGTCTCGGTCATCCGTTTCGCCGCCCGTCCGGTCGGCGCTGCCAGACGGATATCCATTCCTTCACTTAGAAAATACCGGATCATGGCATTGATCGTGGTGGTTTTCCCTGTACCCGGTCCTCCCGTCAAAATAAAGATTCCATTTTTGACGGCCTCCGCCACCGCCTCTCTCTGTCTCTCATCCAGCGTAGACTCATTCTGCTTTTCCAGACTGTCAATCCGTTTCCATATCAGTGCGTCGTCCACTTCATACCGGATATTCAGCTCTTTCAACATACGGGCCGTATTCAGCTCCATATAGTAATACCTGGAAGGATATACTCTTACCGATTCTCCATCCTGCTTCAAAACCACCTTTTTCTCCATAGCCAGATCCATTAAATATTTTTCTATATCTTTGATCTCCACTTCCAGAAGTTTCGCCGCTCTTGATGCAAGCACACGTTCCTCCAGATAAACATGACCTTCCTGAACACTTTGAAGCAGCGTATAAAAAATACCACTCTGAATACGGAAGTCCGAATCCGTATGAATGCCGATTCTCGCTGCGATCTCATCCGCTGTTTTGAAACCAATGCCTTCAATATCATCTGCCAGCTTGTAAGGATTCTCTTCCAGAATACTGTAGATGCCCAGTCCGTATTTCTGATAGATTTTCACCGCGAGATTGATGGAAATCCCGTATTTCTGAAGATAAATCATCGCCTGTCTGAGATCTTTCTTTTCTTCTACCTGAAGACAGATCTCTCTCGCCTTTCTCTCACTGATTCCCTTGATTTCAGCCAGACGCTCCGGCTCTTCTTCCATAATCCGAAATGTATCACTTCCGAACTTTGCCACAATCTTTCCGGCAAGAGCAGGGCCAATTCCTTTCACTGCGCCGGATCCCAGGTATCTCTCGATCGACTCTTTATCTTCCGGCTCTTTGATCCTGTGATTCAGCACCTGCAGCTGAAGCCCATAGGATGGATGCATTACATATTCTCCTTCCAGCTCCAGAAATTCTCCTTCCCCGATATAAGGAAATTTTCCTACACAGGTCAGTTCTCCGTTTTCATTATTTAATTGAAATACTGTATATCCATTATCTTCATTTCTAAAAATGATATGGTCTATATAGCCTGTTATCTTTTCCACGTATTTCCTCCTCTGCAGCCACCGACGGCACGGATTTCCTGATGTTGTCAGAGCCTCATAAAGCAACAGGACTGCTGCGAAAGCTCCTATTTCTTCCTGCAACAGTCCTCTTTTTGACTTCTATACATGAAACTTTTTGTTTTCACTCATAAATTCTACAAACTGACCAGTTCCAATCGCCACAACCTGCATCGGATCTTCCGCTGTCATCGTATTGATGCCTGTCCGCTCTTCGATCAGCTCTTCCAGTCCTCTAAGCAGAGAACCTCCTCCCGTCAGAACAATTCCACGGTCAAGAATGTCTGCGGAAAGCTCCGGCGGCGTTCTCTCCAGCACACCAATCACAGCTTCCACGATCTGGCTCGTCGGCTCTCTTAAAGCTTCCTCCGTCTCAGAAGAAGAAACTGTTACCGTCTTTGGGAGACCTGTAACGAGGTTCCGTCCCCGTACCTCGATCGTCTCGTCCTCCACCAGCGGATACGTCGTACCGATCCGGATCTTGATGTCCTCCGCCGTACGTTCTCCAATCAGAAGATTGTGCTTCTTTCTCATATACCGTACGATCGCTTCATCAAAATCATCTCCGGCAATTTTCAATGATGTATTGACAACCGTTCCTCCCAGTGAAATCACCGCAATGTCGGAGGTACCTCCTCCAATATCGACAATCATGTTACCGCATGCCTTGGAGATATCGATTCCGGCTCCGATTGCCGCTGCAACCGGCTCTTCGATCAGATGTACCTCTCTGGCTCCTGCAGCAAAAGTCGCTTCCTCCACCGCTTTTTTCTCAACTTCGGTAACACCGCTTGGTACGCAGACACTGATGCGCGGCCTCTTAAAGGTACGCTTTCCAAGTGATTTCTGTACAAAATACTTGATCATCTTTTCTGTTACTGTATAATCCGAAATCACGCCCTGTCTGAGAGGACGAACCGCTACAATATTTCCCGGTGTCCTGCCAAGCATCAGCCTGGCCTCTTCTCCAATCGCACGGATCTCGTTTGTATCTCTGTCAAACGCGACTACAGACGGTTCTTTCAAAACAACGCCTTTTCCTTTTACATACACAAGAACACTGGCTGTTCCCAAGTCAATTCCAATATCTACTACCGCCATGAACTAAACCCCTTTCGCAAATCCTTTCTATTCGCTCCTCTTTGGTTTATTATACTTCCTCTTTTGCATGTCAGAACTCATAAACCTCTGGTTCTACGCATACATTTGTTATTATAATCAATCTTGCCGGAAATGGAAAGAGTTTTTTTCCATAATCTGTAACTTTCATGATTTCTTAAGGAACGGCGCCAGATACTGCCCTGTATAGGACTGCGGACACTTCACAATCTCTTCCGGTGTGCCCTTTGCAATCACGGTACCTCCCTTATCTCCTCCTTCCGGCCCCATATCAATGATATAGTCTGCCGTCTTGATGACGTCCAGATTATGCTCGATGACAATGACCGTATTGCCATCAGCCGCAAGTCTTCTGAGAATTTCCGTCAGCTTATGGACATCAGCAAAATGAAGTCCTGTAGTAGGCTCATCCAGAATATAAACTGTCCTTCCCGTACTCCGGCGGCTTAACTCCGCTGCCAGCTTGATCCGCTGTGCCTCTCCTCCGGAAAGGGTTGTAGACGGCTGTCCCAGACGGATATAGGAAAGCCCTACATCATACAGTGTCTCCATCTTTCTCCGGATGCTTGGCACATGTTCAAAGAACGTCAGCGCCTCCTCCACTGTCATATTCAGCACATCATAAATACTTTTTCCTTTGTATTTGACTTCCAGCGTTTCTCTATTATAACGTTTTCCATGGCAGACTTCACACGGCACGTACACATCCGGCAGGAAATGCATTTCAATCTTTAGAATGCCGTCTCCGCTGCACGCTTCGCAACGTCCGCCCTTTACATTGAAGCTGAATCGTCCCTTTTTATACCCCCGCGCCTTTGCATCCGGCGTTGCCGCAAACAGATCCCGGATCAGATCAAACACTCCGGTATAGGTGGCCGGATTAGAACGCGGAGTCCGCCCGATTGGGGACTGATCAATATCAATGACCTTGTCCAGCTGTTCCATTCCCTGAATTTCCTTATGTTTTCCTGGAATCGTTCTGGCATGATTCAGCACTTTTGCAAGTTTCTTATACAGAATTTCATTGATCAGAGAACTTTTTCCTGATCCGGATACTCCCGTCACACAGGTCATGACTCCCAGCGGGATTTCCACATTGATGTTCTTCAGGTTGTTTTCCCTGGCCCCGATAATTTTCAGATAGCCAGATGGCTCTGCTCTTTTTTCCGGAACCGGAATTTTGATTCTTCCGCTCAGATAATCCCCTGTGACAGAGCCCGGCGTATTCATAATCTCCTGAGCCGTACCTGCCGCAACGACTTCTCCACCATGTTCGCCTGCTCCCGGTCCAATATCCACGATATAATCCGCAGCAAGCATCGTATCCTCATCGTGTTCCACTACAATCAACGTATTTCCAAGATCCCTCAGATGTTTCAGCGTAGCAAGTAGTTTATCGTTATCCCTCTGATGCAGGCCGATACTCGGTTCATCCAGAATATAAGCTACGCCGACCAGTCCGGATCCGATCTGAGTCGCAAGACGGATCCTCTGAGCCTCTCCTCCGGAAAGGGTTCCTGTCGCTCTGGCCAGTGTCAGATACTCCAGCCCCACATCCATCAAAAATCCTATCCGGGATTTGATTTCTTTTAAAATCTGGCCGCCAATCATTTCCTGAACCGGTGTCAGTTCCAGATCTTTCAGAAATTTCTGAAGGTTCTCAATGGACATCGCCGTAACCTCATATATATTTTTCCCGCCTACAGTAACCGCAAGTGCCTCCTTTTTCAGGCGCTGTCCCTTGCAGGCGTGACATGGCGTAATCCGCATAAAGGTCTCGTATTCCGCCTTCATAGTTTCCGATCCTGTCTCCCGGTACTTCCGTTCTACACTTTTAATCAGTCCTTCAAAAGCCACATCATAAACGCCTTCTCCTCTCTGGCCTTTATAATGAACTTTAACAGATTTTCCGTTTGTCCCGTAAATCAGAATATCATGAATCTTCTTCGGATACTCCTCAAACGGAGTATCCAGATCAAAACCGTATTCCTCACAAAGAGCTCTCAAAATAGCATTGGTAAAACTGGACGGATCCATACAGGACTGCCATCCGATCACTGCGATTGCCCCCTGATTAATGCTCAGCCCTTTGTCCGGGATCATAAGATCTTCGTCAAACTCCATCTTATATCCAAGTCCAAAACATTCCGGGCAGGCGCCGAACGGATTGTTGAAGGAAAAGCTTCTCGGTTCAATCTCATCGATACTGATCCCACAGTCCGGACAGGAAAAACTCTGGCTGAAATTGATCGGCTCGCCTCCGATCACATCGACAGTCAACAGCCCCTCCGCCAGATTCAAAACTGTCTCAATAGAATCTGTCAATCTCTTTTCAATTCCAGGCTTCACCACAAGCCGGTCCACTACAATCTCAATATAATGCTTGATATTTTTTTCCAGATTGATTTCTTCTGTCAGCTCATACATATTTCCATCAATGCGTACTCTGACATATCCACTCTTTTTCGCCTTTTCCAGCAGTTTTGCGTGAGTTCCTTTTCTTCCTCTTACAACCGGAGCAAGCAGTTGGATTTTGGTGCGTTCCGGCAGACTCATGATCTGGTCCGTCATCTGATCTACC
Source organism: uncultured Sellimonas sp. (assembly GCA_904393575.1). Taxonomy (GTDB): domain Bacteria; phylum Bacillota; class Clostridia; order Lachnospirales; family Lachnospiraceae; genus Sellimonas. The sequence goes on from CAJFMZ010000039.1 coordinate 13,213, forward strand.
GTCTGCTTTTTGATTTCCTTGCCGCATTTTGGACAATGGGGAATCCCGATTCTCGCATAGAGGAGACGGAAATAGTCATAAATCTCCGTCACAGTACCCACTGTAGACCTCGGATTCCGATTTGTTGACTTCTGATCAATGGAGATTGCCGGGGAAAGTCCTTCGATACTCTCCACATTTGGCTTCTCCATCTGCCCCAGGAACTGTCTGGCATAGGAAGACAGAGACTCCATGTATCGTCTCTGTCCTTCTGCATAAATGGTATCAAAAGCAAGCGAGGATTTCCCCGACCCGCTCAGTCCTGTCAGTACAACCAGTTCATTTCTCGGAATGTCCAGGTCAATATTTTTCAGATTATGCTCATTGGCTCCGCGTATGCGGATATACTGTTTATCTTCCATTTTCCTTCCCCTTCTTACTCTTCATCTATCTCCTGCAGATGCTTTTTGATTTCAATCATCTTGTCACGCAGCTCTGCCGCTGTCTCGAAATCCAGGTCGGCCGCCGCTTTTCGCATCTGCTTGTTCAGGTCCTTGACCAGTTTTTCCAGCTCTTCCCTGCTCATGGACTCCGGATCTTTCTCCAGAATCTGCTCCTGTTTTGCGACCTTTTTGGAAATGCTGATCAGGTCCCGGACCGCCTTCTGTATTGTCTTAGGCGTAATGCCATGTTCCTCATTGTATTTCATTTGCAGCTCACGCCGTCTTCTTGTCTCGTCAATGGCTGCCCGCATGGAATCTGTTATGGTATCGGCATACATGATCACATGCCCCTCCGCATTCCGCGCGGCACGCCCGATCGTCTGGATCAAGGACGTTTCCGAACGCAGGAACCCTTCCTTATCGGCATCCAGAATCGCAACAAGCGTAATCTCCGGAATGTCCAGTCCTTCTCGCAGAAGATTGATACCAACAAGAACATCAAAAACATCCAGACGCATATCCCGGATAATCTCCGTTCGCTCCAGTGTATCAATATCCGAATGCAGATACCGGACACGGATTCCCAGCTCTTTCATGTAATCAGTCAGATCCTCCGCCATCCGCTTGGTCAGAGTCGTGATCAGAATCTTGTTTTTCTTTGCGATTTCTTTATTTACTTCACCTACCAGATCATCAATCTGCCCTTCTACAGGACGGACCTCTACCTCCGGATCCAGAAGCCCTGTCGGACGAATGACCTGCTCTGCCCGCAAAAGCTCATGTTCCTCTTCATAGGTGCCCGGCGTTGCCGAGACGAACATGACCTGGCTGATTTTACTTTCGAATTCTTCAAAATTCAGAGGCCGGTTATCCTTGGCCGAAGGAAGCCGGAACCCGTAATCTACAAGAGTCGTCTTCCTGGACTGGTCCCCATGATACATGCCTCCGATCTGCGGAATCGTCTTATGGGACTCATCAATAATCATCAGATAGTCATCTGGGAAATAGTCCAGAAGCGTATGAGGCGGCTGCCCCGGTTTTAATCCTGCCAGATGCCTGGAATAATTCTCAATTCCAGAACAGAATCCGGTCTCTTTGAGCATTTCAATATCAAAATTAGTTCTCTCTGCAATTCTCTGAGCTTCTAAAAGCTTGTCCTCCCCTTTAAAAAAGCGAACCCGTTCTTCCAGCTCCTCTTCAATGGAACCAACTGCCCTTCGAATCTGTTCGGCCGGCACAACATAGTGTGACGCCGGGAAAATAGCTACATGCTCCAGTTCTCCTTTGATCTCTCCGGTCAGCACATCAATCTGAGTAATCCGGTCAATTTCATCGCCAAAAAACTCCACACGGATTGCCGTTTCCTCTTCATTGGCCGGAATAATTTCCACCACATCACCCCGGACACGGAATGTACCCCGCTTAAAATCAATTTCATTTCGGTCATACTGGATGTCAATGAGCTGTCTGAGCACTTCATCCCGGTCTTTTGACATGCCCGGCCGGAGGGATACCATCATCTTCTCAAAGTTTTCCGGTTCACCCAGACCATAGATACAGGACACACTGGACACAATGATCACGTCCCGCCGTTCAATCAAAGAAGCGGTCGCCGAAAGCCTGAGCTTATCGATCTCCTCATTGATAGCGGAGTCCTTTGCAATATAAGTATCTGAGGACGGAACATAGGCCTCCGGCTGGTAATAGTCGTAGTAGGACACGAAATACTCTACGGCATTGTTCGGGAAAAATTCCTTGAACTCGCCGTAGAGCTGCGCCGCCAATGTCTTGTTATGAGCAATAATCAGCGTCGGTTTATTCAATTGCTGGATGACATTTGCCATCGTGAAGGTTTTACCGGAGCCGGTGACGCCGAGAAGTGTCTGGCACTGGTTGCCTTCCTTAAAGCCTTTGACCAGCTGTTCGATCGCTTCGGGCTGATCGCCGGTGGGTTTGTATTCTGATACTAATTCAAAATGATCCATGATATATCCCTACTCCTTTTTCTGACGGATTCTCTCTGCATAGTTCCGCAGTTCTGATTCTGCATGAAAGCCGGCATCTTCCGCTACACCGGAAAAGGCTTTTTCAACATTCCGAAATGCCTGAGTCACTCTATTTTGATGCCTGATGTCCTCTCTAACTTTCATCAAAATTTTTCCCAACAAATTTTGCCCTCTCCATTTAT
>CAJFMZ010000040.1 GCA_904393575.1 uncultured Sellimonas sp.
TCCTTGCCAACGGGGGAAACGACGATGTATACATGATCGGGAAAATAGCGGCGTTCCAGATTCAGAATCTGCTTGTCGCTTATAAGGAGCGGTTTGACAAGGACAATTTTATCAAAAATCTTCTGCTTGACAATCTGCTTTTGGTGGATATTTATAATCGTGCGAAAAAATTGCATATTGACACTGACGTCAGACGTGTTATCTTTATTATTGAAACTTCTCACGATAAAGATACGAACGCGCTTGACAGCGTGCGCACGCTTTTCGGAGGGAAGACGAGAGATTTCATCACGGCGGTAGATGAGAAGAATATTATTGTGGTAAAGGAGCTTGCCGCAGGGGAAGGCTACGCCGAGATGGAAAAGGTTGCCGAAGAGATGCTTTCTATGTTAAAATCAGAAGGCGAAGAGGGGGTTCATATCGCGTACGGTACCATCGTAAGCGATATCAAGGAAGTGTCGAAATCATATAAAGAAGCAAAACTTGCTCTGGATGTTGGAAAGATTTTCTTTGAAGAGAAGGACATCATTGCATACAGCGCCCTTGGTATCGGCCGGCTGATCTATCAGCTTCCGATTCCGCTGTGCAAGATGTTTATTCGGGAGATTTTTGAAGGAAAATCACCGGATGATTTTGACGAGGAAACTCTGACAACAATCAACAAGTTTTTCGAGAACAGCCTGAACGTATCTGAGACGTCAAGACAGCTGTATATCCACAGAAATACGCTGGTATACCGCCTTGACAAGCTTCAGAAGAGCACCGGGCTGGATCTTCGCGTGTTCGAAGACGCCATCACATTCAAGATCGCGCTGATGGTAGTCAAGTACATGAAGTATATGGAGACACAGGAATATTAAAAGGCGGCCAGACCGCAAGGAGTATCAGTAATTAGCAGGAGGAGACTTATGATTGAATTTAAGGAAGTAACGAAAGAGTATTCCAAAGGGATTGCTGCGCTCAATGGTGTAAACTTAAAGATCGAAAAGGGAGAGTTTGCGTTCATTGTGGGGGACAGCGGTTCCGGGAAATCTACACTGATTCGTTTGCTGTTGAAGGAACTGGATCCGACCAGCGGCAGCATTATTGTCAACGGTCAGAACCTGAACCGGCTGAAGCACAGGAAGATTCCCCAGTACCGGAGACATCTGGGAGTTGTGTTTCAGGACTTCCGTCTTTTGAAAGACCGGAATATTTATGAGAATATAGCGTTCGCTCTCCGGGTGACGGAGACATCGCCTCGTATTATCAAACAGAAAGTGCCGGCAGCACTGTCGCTTGTGGGCCTGGCGCAGAAGTATAAAGCGTTTCCGCGGGAACTCTCTGGAGGGGAGCAGCAGAGGGTGGCTATTGCCAGAGCAATCGTCAACGAGCCTGCGATCCTGCTGGCAGATGAGCCTACGGGAAATCTGGATCCGACCAATTCCTGGGAGATCATGAAGCTTCTGGAGGAGGCAAATGACCGTGGAACGACAGTCCTTGTTGTAACACACAACCAGGAAATTGTAAACGAGATGAAAAAGCGCGTTATTACAATGAAGAAGGGTGTTATTGTAAGCGACGAGAAAAAAGGTGGGTATAATAATGAAAATTAGTACAGTAGGGTATTCAACAAAGCAGGGGGTCAAGAATATTTTCCGGAATAAGCTGTTCTCGCTTGCTTCTGTTGCGACGATGGCAGCGTGTATTTTCGTGTTCGGCCTGTTTTTTGCGATTGTCATGAACTTTAATTACATGGTTCAGAAAGCCGAAGAGGGCGTTGCGATTACAGTATTCTTTAAAGACGGCACGTCTGACGAACAGGTACAGACAATCGGGGACGATCTGAAAAAGCAGGAAGGCGTCCTGAGAGTGAAGTATGTTTCCGGAGAAGAGGCATGGGAAGAGTTCCAGGAAGACTATTTTGCCGGAAATGAAGATGCAGCGGAAGGGTTTGCGGATGACAACCCGCTGATCAATTCCAATCATTATGAAGTATATATGAGCGATGTATCCAAGCAGCAGGATATTGTAGAGTACGCCCAGAGCCTGGAGGGAGTAGGCAATGTCAACAAGTCCGATGTGGTAGCAAAGACGCTGACAAAGCTGAATTCCCTGATCTGGTATGTGTCCATCGCCATTATCGTGATTCTGCTTGCTGTTTCCGTATTCCTGATCAGCAATACTGTTACGATGGGTGTTACGGTACGCCGTGAGGAGATCGCCATTATGAAATATATCGGGGCGAAGGACGGGTTTGTCCGTGCGCCGTTTGTCATTGAAGGTCTGATCATTGGAATCGTAGGGGCGATTATCCCTCTGATTCTGCTCTACTTCATGTATAATAAAGCGGTAGAGTATATTATGACAAGATTCAGTCTGCTGAATAATATTATCGACTTCCTTCCGGTCATGGATGTTTACCGTACATTACTTCCGGTAGGGCTTGCGCTGGGAGCCGGAATCGGATTCCTTGGAAGCTTTATCACCATTCGGAAACATTTGCATGCGTAATCTGAAGGAGGACGAAAGAATATGTGGAAAAAGAAAGCCAGACATATGGCAGCTGCGTTTATGGCAGGCGTGATGGCAGTGACAATGATCGCAGTTCCTGTGAAGGCTGATTCTATTTCGGAGACCGAGCAGAGAGGAAAAGAGCTTCAGCAGCAGAAAGAAGCGGCGGAGAACGAAAAGAACTCCCTTGCCAGTCAGCTGAATCAGGTAGTCAGCGACATGCAGGAAGCAGAAGAAAAACTGACAAAGAAACAGGATGAAATCAAGAAAGCGCAGGATGACCTGGTGCAGGCGCAGATTCAGGAAAATGACCAGTATGAAGCGATGAAGCTCCGCATAAAATATATGTATGAGAACGGAAATACCAGTCTGATCGAGATTCTGCTGAGTGCCAAAAGCATGGGAGATCTGTTGAATAAGGCAGAGTATGTGCAGACGATTTCCGAGTACGACAGAAACATGCTGGAAAAGTATGAGAAGCTGACAAAAGAGATTGAGGAGAAAGAAGCCGCTCTGGAGAAAGAGGAAGCAGAACTGAAAACGCTTCAGAATGACCTGATCGCAAAGCGGGACAGCGTCAATCAGCTTCTTTCAGAAAAAGAAGTCCAGATATCCAGTCTGGAGCAGGAAATTGGTAAAAATGCCGCGAAGCTTCAGCAGTTGATCAAAGAGGCGGAGGAGGCCAAGAGACGCCAGGAAGAAGAGGCGGCCGCAAAGAAAGCGGCAGCGGAGGCAGCCAGAAAGGCAGCGCTTGCTGCACAGCAGGCATCTTCATCATCGTCATCCTCTTCAAGCAGCAGCTCCAGCGCCGGAAGCTCTTATGTGTCCGGAAACGGATCCCTGGCTTATCCGGTGGCAAGCCCGCGCATTACGAGCGGATACGGATACCGTACCGCACCGACAGCGGGAGCTACGAGCCGGCATGACGGGATCGACTTTGGCGGAGCAACAGGAACGCCGATCTATGCATCTGAGGCGGGAACTGTCGTTACGGCAGCCTATAACAGTGCCCGTGGAAATTATGTGGTAATCAATCACGGAAATGGTATCCAGACATGGTATCAGCATTGCAGCGCTGTGTATGTCAGTGTCGGACAGAAAGTGTCCAGAGGACAGAATATCGCGGCGATCGGTTCGACAGGAATCGTGACAGGACCGCATCTGCACTATGAAGTGCATGTGAATGGGACACCGGTCAATCCATTGAACTACTTATAATTTTGGACTTGGGAAGGAATCAGATGGAAGATCAGAGAAAAGAAAGACGAATGTTACTTAAGGGGGCGCTTTACGGCGCCCTCACAATGTTTGTGGCGGCTCTGCTTGTTCTGGCAGGGTTGACGATAACGGGAAAGATCAGTCTCCACACGGGAGCGATCCATGCAGGGACAGCAAGAAAAGCAGCGGAGATCGAGCATATCATTGATGAAGAATTTCTCTACAGTGATGAGGTGAAGGACGAGGATCTCCAGGATATGTCGCTGAAGGGATATGTGGCAGGGCTGGGAGATCCGTATTCAGTTTACTATGACCAGGATGAGACGAAGGAGCTGCTTGCATCGACAGAGGGGAAATATGCAGGGATCGGTGCGCTGATGGCGCAGGATCAGAAGACACTGGAAATTACGGTACAGGAAGTGTATGAGGATTCTCCAGCCCAGGAAGCAGGAATGCAGGAAGGGGATGTTCTGCTGGCGGTCGACGATAAGGACGTAACGGGGATGAAGCTTTCAGATGTGGTAGATCTCGTAAAAGGAGAAGAGAACAGCAAGATCACGGTGACCGTGCGAAGAGACGGGGAATCCAGGAAGATGGAGATGACCCGCAAGATAGTAGAGACACGGACGGTGGAAACGGAGATGAAAGAGGATGGGATCGGCTATCTGAAAATCACGGAATTTGACACTGTCACTTACGAACAGTTCCGGGCGGGACTGGAAAGCCTGGAAAAAGAAGGGATGGAAGGCCTGCTTGTGGATCTCCGGGACAATCCGGGAGGAAACCTGGATACGGTCTGCCAGATTCTGGACCTGATGCTCCCGGAAGGGACGATTGTCTATACGGAGGATAAAGACCAGAATCGCGTAGATACCAAGACGTCGGACGAGGAACATCAGTTTACGAAACCGCTTGCGGTTCTTGTAAACGGAAACAGTGCAAGTGCATCGGAAGTATTTACAGGCGCCGTCCAGGATTATGGAACCGGAACGATCATCGGGACACAGACATTTGGAAAAGGAATCGTACAGACACTGTATTCGTTGTCGGACGGTTCCTGCCTGAAGCTTACGACAGCGCAGTACTTTACTCCGAAAGGACGCAACATTCACGGAGAAGGCATTACGCCGGATATTGTACTGGAGCAGGATGGGGACGGTCAGACCGACAATCAGCTGGAGAAAGCGGTGGAGGTCATCCGCAGCGCATTGTCCGGATCAGAAAAGGAATGATATTTTCATTCCTTTTTTTAGTGTCCTATGGTAAGATAGATATGATATATACTTGAGCATGAAGAATGTGTAATATCCAGAAAGGAAAGAAACCAAATGAAAACATGGATTCAGAATGGTCATGTACTGGATCCGCTTACCGGAACGGATCAGATCTGCGACGTTCTGGTAGACGGAGAGATTATCAGAAAAGTAGGCACCAGGGAAGAGATACAGGAGAGCCTTAGCGAAAGCGGGGCGCAGACGCTGGATGCTTCCGGCTGTTATGTGATGCCGGGATTTATCGATCTGCATGTGCATTTTCGTGATCCGGGGCTGACGTATAAAGAGACATTGAAGACCGGAGGCGAGGCGGCAGCCAGAGGCGGAGTGACAACGGTGTGCGCCATGCCAAACACCAGACCGGTGATTGATACGAAAGAGAAAGTGGAGGAAGTGCACCACAGGGCAAAGGAGGAGTCCCCGGTACACATCATTCAGCTTGGAGCCATCACGGTCGGAGAGGAAGGAAAGGAGCTGGCGGATATCAAAGGAATGGCGGAGGCTGGCTGTATAGCACTCTCAGAGGACGGCAAGTCGGTGATGAATGCGGCTCTGTACCGGGAAGGCATGAAACTTGCAAAGAAATACGGACTTCGGATTTTCGCCCATTGCGAGGAGATTGACCTGCGCCGGGATCCGGATACAGGGGAGGACGGCGTCATGAACAAGTGCGCCAAAAGCGAAGAGCTGGGGCTTCCGGGCATTACCAATTCGGTGGAAGATATCATTACGGCCAGAGACATTTTCCTGGCAAAAGATACGGGAGTGCATCTGCACCTGTGTCACTGTTCCACGAAGGGAACGGTGGACCTGATGCGGATGGCGAAGGCAGAGGGGATTTCCGTAACAGCAGAGGTCTGCCCGCATCATTTTACGCTTTCTGCCGATGACATTGCAGAGGACCATGGACGCTTCAAGATGAATCCGCCCCTCAGGGAAATGGAAGATGTAGAAGCACTCCGCCAGGGACTCAAAGAGGGCATCATGGAGGCGATTTCCACGGATCATGCTCCGCATTCTGCCGAGGAAAAGGATGTGCCGATGAGAAAGGCGGCCTTTGGCATTGTCGGACTTGAGACGAGCGCGTCTCTGACTTACACAGAGCTTGTCGAGGGCGGCGTGCTCACACCGATGCAGATGGCAGAGCGGATGAGCTCTGCACCAGCCAAGATTCTGGGACTTTCGGACAGAGGATCCGTGTCGGAAGGCAAGAGGGCAGATCTGGTTGTCTTTGATCCGTCCAGAGAGTACGAGATCGATACAGATACATTCTTTTCGAAGGGAAAGAATACACCATTTGACGGATGGAAGGTCAAAGGGGATGTCAAATACACGATGGTAGACGGAAACATCGTCTATACAAATCAAGCATATGAGGAACAGGAGTAGAGAGTATGATTAACAAATTAATTGCCAATATCAAAAAGACAAATGCACCGATCGTAGTAGGACTGGATCCGATGCTGAACTATATTCCGGATCAGGTAAAGGAGAAAGCCTTTGCGGAATTCGGCGAGACGCTGGAGGGAGCCGCTGAGGCTGTCTGGCAGTTCAACAAGGAGATCGTGGACAAGACATACGATCTGATCCCGGCTGTAAAACCGCAGATCGCCATGTATGAGCAGTTTGGCATTCCGGGACTGATGGCGTTTAAGAAGACGGTAGATTACTGCAAGGAAAAAGGACTGGTTGTGATCGGAGATATCAAGAGAGGGGATATCGGATCCACATCCGCAGCCTACGCAGTAGGCCATATCGGCAAGGTGCAGGTGGGAAGCAAGTCCTACGCACCGTTTGATGAAGACTTTGTGACAGTGAATCCATATCTTGGATCCGACGGAGTCAATCCGTTTATCGATGTCTGCAAGGAGGAGAAGAAAGGACTGTTTATCCTCGTTAAGACATCCAATCCGTCCAGCGGAGAGTTCCAGGACCAGTTGATCGACGGACGTCCGCTCTATGAGCTGGTTGGCGAGAAAGTGGCCCAGTGGGGCGCGGACTGTATGGGAGACGAATACAGTTATATTGGAGCCGTTGTAGGGGCAACATATCCGGAGATGGGAAAGGTGCTCCGAAGAATCATGCCGAAGTCCTATATCCTGGTGCCTGGTTACGGAGCTCAGGGAGGACAGGGAAAAGACCTGGTACATTTCTTTAACGAGGACGGACTGGGTGCGATTGTCAATTCTTCCAGAGGAATCATTGCCGCTTACAAGCAGGAGAAATACGCACGCTTTGGAGCAGAGAATTTTGGAGAGGCTTCCAGAGCTGCTGTGGAGGATATGATTGCGGATATCAGCCAGGCGCTGAACAACAGATAATACCGGATAAGGGGAAGAGAAGAAATGGCAGAAAGAGAAAAAGAACTGGCAGTGGTCCATTCCCAGGAACAACTGGCAGATGGAATATTCAGTATGTGGATTGAGACAAAGGCGGCCGAAAGCGCAGTGCCGGGACAGTTCATTTCCATGTACACAAATGATGGAAGCAAGCTGCTTCCGCGGCCAATCAGTATCTGTGAGATTGACCGCAGGCAGGGAATGCTCAGGGTGGTATACCGGGTGACAGGAGAGCATACCGGGACAGAGGAATTCTCCAGGATGAAAGCAGGAGATACCCTTCCTGTGATCGGACCTCTTGGAAATGGTTTCCCTCTTGAGGCGGCAAAAGGGAAAAAAGCGTTCCTGATGGGAGGTGGGATCGGAGTGCCTCCGATTCTGGAACTCTCCCGCCAGCTTGACTGCGAAAAGCAGATCATCATGGGGTACCGGGATTCCCAGACTTTTTTGAAGGAAGAGTTTGAAGAGAACGGAACCGTATATATTTCCACGGAGGACGGAAGTGTAGGGACGAAGGGAAACGTCATGGATGCGATTCGTGAACATCAGCTGAATGCGGATATCATCTATGCATGCGGCCCGACACCGATGCTTCGTGCCATCAAAGCGTATGCCGAGAAAAAGGGCATTCCGTGCTATCTTTCTCTGGAGGAGCGGATGGCATGCGGAATCGGAGCCTGCCTTGCCTGCGTGTGCAAATCAAAGGAAATCGACCATCACAGTCATGTGCACAACAAGCGCATCTGTAAAGATGGTCCGGTATTTCTTTCGACGGAGGTGGAATTATAATGGCAGATACAAAAGTAACGATTGCGGGAGTCGAATGGAAAAACCCGGTGACGACAGCATCAGGAACTTTCGGATCCGGAGCGGAATTCTGTGAGTTTGTGGATTTAAACAGGCTTGGAGCCGTAACGACAAAAGGTGTCGCCAATGTTCCGTGGGAAGGCAATCCGACTCCAAGAGTAGCGGAAGTCTACGGAGGCATGATGAATGCAGTGGGACTTCAGAATCCGGGAATCGATGTGTTCTGCGAGAGGGACATTCCGTTTCTCCGTCAGTATGACACCAATATCATCGTCAATGTCTGCGGACGTTCAGAGGAAGATTACTGTGAGGTTGTAGAGCGCCTGGCATCGGAAGATGTGGACATGCTGGAGATCAATATCTCCTGCCCGAATGTGAAGGAAGGCGGCATCGCTTTCGGTCAGAATCCAAAAGCGGCAGAATCGATCACAAAGGCTGTGAAGAAATATGCAAAACAGCCGGTTATCATGAAGTTAAGCCCGAATGTGACGGATATCACGGAGATGGCAAAAGCGGTAGAGGCAGGGGGAGCCGATGCGGTTTCCCTGATTAATACACTGACCGGTATGAAGATTGACATTCACCGAAAGCAGTTCGTACTGGCAAATAAAACCGGAGGCGTCTCCGGACCGATTGTGAAGCCAGTTGCCGTGCGGATGGTTTATCAGACGGCCAATGCGGTGAAGATTCCGGTGATCGGTATGGGCGGCATCAGCACATGGGAAGATGCGGTGGAATTTATTCTCGCCGGAGCAAGCGCGGTATCTGTCGGTACGGCAAATTTCTTCAATCCAAAAGCAACAGAAGAAATTGCGGCAGGCATCGAGGCATATATGGACGCAAACGGATTCCGGACCGTTGCGGATATGAGGGGAATGGTAAAATAACAGAATCTGAAAGAAAGAAATTGGAACATGGACAAAAGAAGCATATACAGGATCTTGCATATTCTGAGTATCTGTGTCATGATTCTTGGATTTGTCATGACGGTATTTTCCTTTGCGGTCATTTTAATGAGCGGGTTCGAGAATATTACGGCGGGAAGTTTTGTACTTCCGCTGATCTGTCTGATCATTGCCCTGGCCGGACTGGCATGCAAGGTTTACTATAGGAAAAAGATGTGATACGCAAAGGAGAAAGGTCATGACATACAGTATTGAAACAGAGAACCTGACAAAAGTATACAAAGGGTTTGCTGCAAATGACGGCGTCAGCCTGAAAGTGCCGAAGGGATCAATCTTCGGACTGATCGGAAGAAACGGCGCCGGAAAAACCACATTAATGAAAATGATTCTCGGATTTTCCAGCAAAACCAGCGGAACGATCCGGATCAATGGAAAGGAAACAGAGGAAGAACTCTGGAAAGAACGCGGAAAAATCGGCTCCATCATTGAGGTGCCTGCCTTTTACGATGAAATGAGCTGCTACGAAAACACGATGTACCATGCCAGACTGCTTGGAATCAAAGACAAAGGAGTGGTAGATCAGGTACTGGAGGAAGTAGGACTTTCCAAATTTAAAAGGAGGAAGGTCAAGGCATTTTCCCTTGGTATGAGGCAGAAGCTGGGAATTGCCTGTGCGGTACTTGGAAATCCGGATATCCTGCTTTTGGATGAACCGACCAACGGACTTGATCCGGTGGCGATTGCGGAGATCCGGAGGCTGCTTCAGAGTCTGAATAAAAAAGGCGTGACGATCTTTATCTCCAGCCATATCCTTGGAGAAATGGAAAAAATCGCAACGGATTATGCATTTATGATGGATGGAAAAGTCATTCGGAATATCTCGGCAGAGGAACTGAAACAGACAGGAAAAGATCTGGAAACCTATTTTCTGGATATTGTGGGAGGAGAGACAGATGAAAAAGATAGTTAGCGCAGAGATGTACAAGGTACGACATAATCTCAGCTTTTTTGTTTCCATGATTGCTTCTGTGCCGCTTGGAGCTCTCTTTACCATTGTCATGTGCCTCGTACCGGAGGTAACCATGCCGGATATTATCAGCGGCGTTGTATCTTACTATAAGATTTTCTTTATTGTCATGATTGCCATGTATGTGACCAATGATTATGAAAAGGGAACTATCAAGGCGATTGTGTCAAGCGGAGTCAGCAAGAGCCGGATTTACTTTGGCCGTCTGCTCGTGTCGATCGTAATTTCCGAGCTGATGTTTCTGATGTCAGCGGCAGGAGCCTGGATCTGTGCCGTAGTACGGAATGTGCCGGCGGCTTCAGGAGGACAGGTCTGGGGAGCCAGGGAGTATGCAGAGAGCATTGTGATTCAGATGCTTGCGGTTGTGCTGTATGCGATGGTCGGCTATTTTATTTCCGTTATTCTGCGCAAGCAGGTGATTTCCATTATGGCGGCGGTATTTATTCTTTACTTTGAGCCGATGGCAGCACAGAATCTTGGTAAAATCATTCATGCAGATCTGTCCATTCTTGATTTTTCAAACACGGTTGTGCAGATGGAAGAGCTGAACATTACCGGAAGCGTGCTTCTTGGATTTGCTATTTTCATTGTCATTGTAGGCGTTCTGACCTGTATCATCGGGACAGAAGTTTTTAAAAGAAGAGACATCTGACAGGGGGATCCTCTCAGACGGAGGAAAAGACAAAAGAGGCGTATCAGAGATGATGCGCCTTTTCTGATGCATGGAATTGAAAATCTTTATTGAGTATGTTAGAATTGTAAAGAATTTAACTGCTTCTGCCAGGGTACATCTTCCGGCAGGAGGGATAAAGATAAAGAGGACGGGCGCGGACCCGCGGACACGGAGGTTTGAAAAGAGATGGAAGCATACAAGAAAGAATTTATCGAATTTATGGTGGAGAGCGATGTGCTCAAGTTTGGAGAATTTACGTTAAAAAGCGGACGGAAGTCTCCGTTTTTCATGAACGCCGGTGCATATGTAACCGGTTCTCAGTTAAAACGTCTGGGAGAGTACTATGCCAAAGCGATTCACAGCACTTACGGCGATGATTTTGACGTTCTGTTCGGACCTGCATACAAGGGGATTCCGCTCAGCGTTGTGACGGCGATCGCATACAGTGAGCTTTACGGAAAGGAAGTGCGGTACTGCTCAGACAGGAAAGAGGAGAAGGATCACGGAGCAGATAAGGGAAGCTTCCTTGGCAGTTCCTTAAAGGACGGAGACCGTGTCATTATGATTGAAGATGTGACTACTTCCGGAAAATCCATGGAAGAGACGGTTCCAAAGGTAAAGGGAGCAGCAGATGTAACGATCAAAGGACTTATGGTTTCTCTGAACCGGATGGAAGTCGGAAAGGGAGGAGAAAAATGTGCTCTGGACGAGATCAAAGACCTGTACGGATTTGATACGGCGGCGATTGTAACGATGGAAGAGGTTGTGGAGCACCTCTACAATCAGCCATGTCAGGGAAGGATTGTGATCGATGATGCATTAAAATCTGCCATTGACGCATATTATAAACAGTACGGAGTAAAATAAGGAGGCTTGTGAGATGGAAGAAAAGGTTTACCGCAGCATGGGAGTCATCGGCGCATGCAATCTGGCAGTCGGAATCATTCTGATGGTTGTCGGGGTGACATGCGGAATTCTTTCGATCATCGGGGGAGCGCGCTTATTTAAAAACCAGAAGAAACTGACATTTTAGGGCGGTGCCGATTTGAAAACACGGGAAAGAAAGCGGTTAAGAAGGCTTGGTAAAGTGTTGTTTGTTCTTTACATTGTGTTCCTGTTCTGGTTTTTGCTGTTTTCAGACTGGTACGGCCGCAGCGGCGGAATGCGGGAGTATCACTACAATCTGGAACTGTTCCGGGAAATCCGGAGATTCTGGACATACAGAGAGAATCTGGGACTGCTGGCGTTCGCCAATCTGGCCGGCAATGTCCTGATTTTCGTGCCGTTTGGATTTTTTATGCCTATGGCGAGCAGATCCTGGAACCGGAGCTTTTTCCTTACTGTGTTTTATAGTTTTGGAATCAGCTTTTTTGTAGAAGTATTTCAGCTCCTTACGAAAGTAGGGAGCTTTGACGTAGATGATCTGCTTTTGAATACAACCGGGGGACTGTGCGGATATATACTGTTTGCGCTGTGTAATGTAATAAGGAGAAACTATGTGGAAAAACAACAACGAACACGACAGAGAAAAAAGAAGAGTACGAAGTAGGAGAAGGCGGGAACGGGAAAAGGAGAGACGGAAAAAAAGATTTCAGAAGCGGGACGAAAACCGGACGCCGCATGCGTCAAGAGGGGTGACATCTTGTATTTATGCGGGAGGATTTTTCGCGGCGCTGATTGTCATGATTATTATTTCCATTGCCACGGGAGGCAATGCTCCGGCGTTTGTCGGAGGTCTTGCACTGGTCATTTTTTTCGGAGCATGGATGGGCATGATCACCGGATTCCGGGGCTTTAAAGAAAGAGATAAGAATTATATCACCTGCAAAATCGGAGTAGCATGCAATCTGGCGATTCTGCTTGGATTTGCAGGAATATTTATCAGGGGGCTTTTGTAAGATGGATGAAATGATGGTAAAGGAACGGTACGAGCTTTCCAGAGAGCGTCTGAAAGGCATTTTGACGGAAGAGACGGTCAAGGAGCCGTACCGGGATTATTTTCAGAAGACAGCAGCCTTTCTTCTGATGCTGGATGAAGTGTATGAAAAGGTAGCCGGAAGGAACTGGGATGCTGCCGGCATGGACATGCTGGCAGAGGAGAACCGGAAGCTTTACGAAGATATTCTTCCGGCGCAGTATGAACACAGCTACGGAAATCCGGCATGGGCATGCAAAGTGCTGGGAGAGACATTTGGCCCTCTCCTTGGCGCTCTTTACAGTGAGCTGCGGGCAGGCATTGTCTATGCCTTTGAAGGGCAGATGGAATATCTGGCCATTCTTGGAGAGCTGTTTATTGAGATTTACAACTGCTTTGAGGAGGAGCCGGAGTATCAGACGGTAAAAGAGATTTTCTACTGGTATGCCAATGACTACTGTGAGATCTTTGCGGCGGACCGGATCCTGGATCAGATCGATGCCGACCGGACGTTTGCGGCGGATATCATCTGTCACAGTGATCTGAATGATCCGAAATACCTGTACCGTTATGGGGAATATGTTTCTGAAAACGAGATTGAGACGGCAAGATATATGGCCTCGCTTCCGGAGGAAACGATCCGGAAGATGGCAGAGGTCTACACGGAAGGGTTCCGTAAAGGATTTGTCCTGGGGAACAAGGATCTTTCCAAAAAGTCGACGGTTAATATCCGGTTCAAGCTTGGATTTGAGCGGGTAGTAAAAGCATCGATGGAACAATTTGCGGATATGGGGCTTCGGCCGACCATTTATCGGGCCGGAGTCAGTGTGCTGACCAGAAGGGGAACATCCCGGAACGGATACTGTGGAGGAATTCCGAATCCACAGTATGATTATGACCATAAGGATGATCAGGCGCTCTTTCTGGACAAGCATTATGTGGAACGAAGACTTGAGGTAATGAAGACAGTCTATGAACAGAACAAGGAAATGGCGGCAGGATTTGCAGGTCCGGCAGTGATGGAGGTCTTTGGAGAAACTCCGTTTGCGCCGGAGAAGAAAGCAGAGGCGATCGCCCTTTCGAAAAAGCAGGAAGAACTGCAGCTGTTCTTTGACAGTAAATCCGGGCAGATTACAAACACTTATATTCCGGGAGACGAGAGAAGCTTTACGATTATATCCTGGCCGGTACCGGAGATCGGAGAGCAGTTTGAAGAAATCTTTCAGGAGGTCATCCGGATCAATACCCTGGACTCCGAGCTGTATTCCAGAGTACAGCAGGTATTGATTGACGCACTGGACCAGGGAGAAGCGGTGCATATCCTTGGGGCCGGGGATAACCATACGGATCTGACGGTACAGCTTTACCGGCTTGGGGATCCGAAAAAGGAGACGATCTTTGAAAACTGCGTGGCGGATGTCAACATTCCGGTGGGGGAAGTGTTTACATCTCCGGTTCTGAAAGGAACCAATGGGGTGCTGCACGTCAGCCGTGTCTACTTAAACGGACTGCAGTACAGGGATCTGGAAGTGAGCTTCCGGGACGGCATGATCTCCGGATATGGCTGTAAGAATTTTGAAGATGAGAAAGCATGCAGCGACTATGTCAAGGAGAATATCCTCTTTAATCATGATACCCTTCCGCTTGGTGAATTTGCCATCGGAACGAATACAACTGCCTATGTGGCAGGAAGAACATTCGGCATCGAGGACAAGTATCCGATTCTGATTGCGGAAAAGACCGGACCACATTTTGCAGTGGGAGATACCTGCTACAGCTACAGCGAAGATACCAAAGTCTACAACCCGGACGGAAAAGAGATTGTTGCACGGGACAATGAGGTTTCCATTCTCAGGAAAGAGCATCCGGAACAGGCATATATGCACTGCCATACGGATATCACAATCCCGTACGATGAACTTGGAGAAATCACAGTGATCAAACAGGATGGAAGCAAAATCGTGCTTCTGAAAGACGGGCGCTTTGTCCTTCCGGGAACGGACATTTTGAATGAACCTTTTGATCGCCTGTAGAAATCATAAGCAGGGGTGGTTCCCAGTTATAAGAAAATATAATCATTGCACAGGCGGGCATCTGTTGACAGAGCCCGCTTGTGTTAGTAAAATAACTTATAAATAGGAATCTATTTATTTAGAGAACTTATAAATCATAGACCTGAGAAAGAAAGGAAGGACACTATGCCAAAAGTAGGAATTGTTATGGGCAGCGACTCCGATATGAAAGTCATGGGGCAGGCTGCTGATATGCTGGAAAAATTAGGAGTAGAGTATGAGATGACCATCATCTCTGCCCACCGGGAACCGGATGTATTCTATGAATACGCAAAATCCGCGGAGGAGAAGGATTTTAAAGTCATCATCGCAGGAGCCGGAATGGCAGCACATCTTCCTGGCATGTGCGCGGCAATCTTCCCGATGCCTGTCATCGGTATCCCTATGACAGGAAAGGTACTGGACGGACAGGACGCTCTTTATTCAATCGTACAGATGCCGCCTGGAATTCCGGTTGCGACCGTTGCAATCGATGGAGGCAAGAATGCGGCGATCCTGGCTGCAAAGATTCTTGCAACATCCGATCCGGAGCTTCTTAAGAGGCTGAAAGATTATTCCAGAGAGATGAAAGAAGAAGTAGAGGCAAAGGCAGAGAAGCTTGCAAAGCTTGGACATAAGGAATACATGGCTCAGAAAGCCGCAAAATAAATCAGAAAACACGATCTAATGGAGGAACGATCATGGATTATAAGAATGCAGGTGTGGATATCGAAGCAGGTTATAAGTCAGTGGAGCTGATGAAGGAGCACATCAAAAAGACGATGCGTCCGGAAGTCATTGGAGGACTGGGAGGATTCTCAGGGGCCTTCTCACTGGAGAAAATCAAAGAGATGGAAGAACCTGTTTTACTGTCCGGCACAGACGGATGCGGAACAAAGGTAAAGCTTGCCATGGTACTGGACAAGCATGATACCATCGGAATCGACGCGGTGGCAATGTGTGTCAATGATATTGCCTGCGCAGGCGGAGAGCCGCTCTTCTTCCTTGACTATATTGCATGTGGAAAGAATGAGCCGGAAAAGATCGCCACCATCGTCA
>CAJFMZ010000041.1:0-15298 GCA_904393575.1 uncultured Sellimonas sp.
AGGGATGGGGCTGGCGCATGTGTACGGTTTCATAACCTTCGCGGTCGCCGTAATTGCCTGTATTTCCCTTATCCCCGCCGTACAGCTCACGATGGGCGGCATTATAGCGATCCTCGCGGCTGCGGCGATTATGGTTTCCTGCAATTATTACGCCTTCAACAATATTAAAAAGGAATTTGCTACGGGCAAAACGCTTACGGCGTCTATCAAGGCGGGCTATAAGAAGAGTTTGGCTTTCACGATCGATGTGCACGCCATCCTCATTCTCGCATCGTTGGCGATCTGGCTCATCGCGACCGGCCCTGCGCATTTTATGGCGCTCGTGTTCCTGCTTTCGATCGCCATTTCCGCAGTCTGCACGCTGCTCGTAACGCGCTTCTATTTCTATATGTTCATAGCGCAGCCCAAAAATAAGATCGCCTTTGTAGGCTTCAAGAGGGAGGAAACGGAAGATGAGTAAACTTTCTGTGAAAAAGACCCTTTTCATAAGCCTCGTTATCAGCTTGGTGCTCATCATTGCGGGGGCGTTCGTGTTCGGCTTTATCGGTTTTAATCCCGATTCTTCGTCGCAGGAGTATACCTCTTTAGAAGTTGCCGATAATGGCCGTATGGTTACTAATAGTGAATTTCGCACCGCGCTCGAAGAGTTCTGTTTAGACGAGATCGAAGGGCAGGGATATGATGTAAGCGATGTTTCTTATACGGCCGAAGCTTCCGGCGGCGCGGGCAGGCTTGAATTTATCCTTTCCGGCGATGTGGAGGAAGAGGATGTCGCGTCTTTCACGCAGGCATTGGATTCGGCGCTCGCTGCGCAAACTTTTGCGGAGTCCGGCAGCACCTTTAAAGATCTCGGCGATATTTCCGTGACCTATCATCAAGCCGTTTATGAGCCCCATTACGAATATATCTGGCGCACGGCGATCGGTATCGGCGTCGCGCTCGTCCTGCTGTTTGCATATGTAGCCATCCGCTTTAAGGTCGGCATGGGGGTCACATCTCTCATCGCCGCCGTACACGATGTTCTGCTGACGCTCGCCGTCATCGCGCTCTTGCGTATCCCCGCGGGGCCTACGGTCATCTGTATCGCGGCATTCGCGCTGCTCCTTTCCGTATTCCTCAACCTCAAAGTGTTCGGGAAAATGCGTCAGGATTTCCGTTTGGAAGAGCGCAAAGACCTCTCCGCACGCGAAGCGGTGGCGCTTTCCGCCCGCGAGAGCAGGAAGGGCGTCTTTATCGCGGCGATCCTTGCGGCTGCGGCACTCGTCGTGCTGGCCGTCGTGGGGCTTATCGTCGGGTTCGACCTTTTCTCGTTCACGATCGGGGCGCTCCTTGCGGTCATCGTGTGCACCTATTCTTCGCTCGTACTTTCTCCCGCGATCTATGCGCTGATCAAAGAAAAATCGGATGCAAGGCGTGCGGAAAGGGCGAAATATAATTACGCGTCCGAAAAGGCAAACAAGAAAAACGCGAATCAGGAAGGCTGATCGGCAGCAGGCCGTCGGAATTCCGTTTGTGTACAGAAAAGGCGGGTACGATCGTCCCGCCTTTCTTTTTTCAGAGGATGCGCGCCTAAAGTGCCGCTGCTTTAATGTGTTTTTGCTCGCGATGCGGCGGAGGAAACAATATGAAAAAGATCGTAGAGGAGTGCAAGTTTACAAGCGAACAGAGGGCGCTCGTACAGTCGCTCGCCGCCGCCTGCGGCATCAGCGAGCTCACGGCGGGGATTTTATATTCCCGAGGCATCGACACGCCCGAAAAAGCGGAACGCTTTCTTTCTCCCTCCAGAAAACATTTTCTGTCTCCCTTTTTGATGCGCGGCATGCAGCAACTGGTCGCGGCTTTGACGGATGCCAAAGGAAGGGGGGATACCGTCGTCGTGTTCGGCGATTACGATGCCGACGGCATCTGTGCCTCTTCCATTCTGACGGCCGCTTTAAAAGAATTCGGCGTACATGCCGAGGCATATATTCCCGAACGTGCGGAAGGATACGGCATGAATGTCGCCGCGCTCGGTAAACTTATTGACGAATTTGCGCCCGCCCTGATCGTCACGGTAGACTGCGGCATCAGCAATAAAGAGGAAGTTGAGTACATCAAGTCGCGCGGGGTGCAGGTCATCGTCACCGACCACCACGAATTGCCCGATATTCTTCCTGACTGCGTCATCGTCAATCCGAAGCTCAAAGACGATTATCCCTACGACAATCTGTGCGGCGCGGGCGTCGCATTTAAAATCGCCTGCGCTCTCCTCGGCGACAGGGCATATTCTCTCCTCGACTTCGCCGCCATCGCTACCGTAGCGGACAGCGTTCCGCTCGTCGGGGAAAACCGCGACATCGTATTCGAGGGGCTGAAACTGATCAACCGCCGTCCCCGTCCCGCGCTCAAATATCTTCTCGCGACGAAAAAGGACGAGGTAAACGCCCAAACGCTCGCGTTCACCATCGCGCCCCGCATCAATGCGGCGGGCAGGATGGGGGATGCAAATTGCGCCCTGCGCCTATTTACGAGCGAGCGCGAAGAAGAGATCTACGACCTCGCCTGCAAATTGAATGCCTTTAATCTCGAGCGGCAGCAGGTCTGCGACGAGGTGTATAAGAGCGCCAAAGAAAAGATCGGCCGGGAGGGGTGCGCCTATGAGAGCGCGATACTCCTATACGACGAGAGCTGGAGTACCGGGCTCGTGGGCATCGTTGCGGCAAAACTCTCCGAAGAGTTCAACCGCCCCGCCATTTTGTTTGTTAAAAACGGCGATATTTTAAAGGGTTCCGCCCGCACCATCGACAATATCAATATCTACGAAGCGCTCAAAAATTGCGCCGAATGGATCGAAGAATTCGGCGGGCATTCTCAGGCGGCGGGCGTCAAAGTGCGCGAAGAAAACTTCTCCTCGTTTAAGAGGGCGCTTTGCGATTATCTCGACCGAAATTATACCCGAGAAGATTTTATCCCTTCCATCTCGGTTGCGGCGGCAGTGGATTTTCCGTTCAGCCTGTCCCTCGCCAAAGAATTGGATCGGTTAGAGCCGTGCGGGGTCGGCAATCGTAAGCCGCTCTTTTCCCTTTCGGTGGGCAGCGTACCGGCCAAACCTCTCAAAGACGGCTCCCCGCACCTCAGCGTCAAGGCGGATGAACTCGAGCTCGTCTGGTTCGGCGGCGGCAGAGCGCTGCCCGTGCTGGAAGCGGATGTGGATAAAACGCTCGTATTCGAATGCGGTGTTTCCCGTTTCCGCGGGGAAGAGTATGTGCGCGGCGTCGTCAAAGATATGGTCTGCGGGCAAAAGCAGGGAAAAATTTCCGAGCTGTATATCTTCCGCAACAACCTGCGCCGGCTGGCGTGCGCGCCCGCCGACGTCGCTTCCGTGCGCATGGCGGCGGCGCCGCTCAAAGAGGAAATCGCAAAACGGCGCGCGGCTTGTCCGTATGGGCTTCTGCTCGTCGCATCCGAAAAGATCCCGGAGGATTTCTGCGAGAGTGCGGCGGGGTTGGATGTCGATCTCTTTTCCCTCGCCTCTTCCAACGTGGGCAATGCGGTGCTCATTTCCCCCGCGGCAGACGCCGATTTTGCTTATTATCAAGAAGTGATCTTTCTCGACGCGCCCGCCGATTACAATATTCCCGCGCTGGAGGGCAAAAAAGTTCTTGTCAACGGGGAGATTTGCGGCTATAATAGTATTGCGAGGCTGGATACTTCCCGCGAAATATTGGGGGAGATCTACCGCGAACTGCGCCGGCATCCCTCCGGAGAAAACAGCGTGGCGGCGGCGCAGCAGCTTGCCGGCTATCCCGCGGAACAGGTCATCTTTGCGGCAGAAGTGTTTGCCGAATTGGGATTGATCCGCTTTGAAAACGGCAAACCCTCTTTTCCGAAGGGGAAACGCTCCGAACTCGGGCTTTCGGCAATCTACCGCGCGGTATGCGCCTTGAAGGAAAAATAATCGTATGAATACCGTCTTGCAGATGATTTACGACAACTACAACGGGGCGGACCGCGAGCTCTTGATCCGTGCCTACCACTATGCCGAACAGGCGCACAGCGGGCAAAAGCGTGCGTCGGGCGAAGCATATTTTATCCATCCCTGCGCAGTGGCGCAGATCCTCATCGAATTGGGATTGGACAGCGCGACGGTCGCCGCCGCTTTTCTGCATGACGTCATCGAAGATACTCCCGTGACGGAGGAGGATATCCCGGTTCTGTTAAGTGTCGGGAAGGAAACGCTGTATGTCTGGGAGAAAGAGGAGGGAGTGCTGCACGAAGACGAGGGAGCTGAGATCCTGCGCAGGTTCTGTCAGGGCGGAACGAAAGAGCAGGCGGCCTTTGACGGGGGAAAGAAGTGTTTCCGCCATATGAGCGCATCGGCCCCAAGTGAGGGGAAGATTGAATTGACAGCCGAGGCAGATGGTCTGTTCAAGGTAAATACGAAAGCCCTTTATCAGGTGAATTCCCAGGGAGAGATGATGATTGCATCCCGCCACGGCAATACAGAGGTACACAAAGGGGACAAGCTGGCGGGCATGCGGGTGATTCCACTCGTGATCCGTGAGGAAAAGATGGAAAGGGCCGAACAGGCGCTCCGGGAAACGGCCGGGGACGCTCCGATTCTGTCTGTACTGCCTTTTGTGCCTAAAAAAGCGGCGATTGTCACAACTGGAAGTGAAATTTACAAGGGACGGATTCAGGATACGTTTACCCCTGTCCTGTTAGAAAAGCTCAAACCGTATCCGGTTACGGCGATCGGGCACGAAATCTGTGATGACCAGCCGGAAATGGTGACGAAAGCCATTCTTCGTTTTCTTGAGATGGGTGCGGATCTGGTGCTGTGTACCGGAGGAATGAGCGTGGATCCGGATGACAGGACGCCCCTTGCCATCAAGAATACAGGCGCGCGGATTGTGTCCTACGGAGCGCCGGTGCTGCCGGGGTCGATGTTCCTGCTCTCTTATATGGAAGGCGGGCAGACTGTGATGGGGCTTCCGGGCTGCGTGATGTATTCAAAAAGGACGATCTTTGATCTGATCCTGCCGCGGGTTCTGGCAGACGACCCGGTGACGGCAGCAGAGCTGGCTGCGCTTGGAGAGGGCGGCCTGTGTCTGAACTGTCCGGTCTGCACATATCCAAACTGCGGGTTTGGAAAGTAAGGAGAAGAGAAATGGAATTTACGCATTTTGACGGAAATGGAAATGCCGTTATGGTAGATGTGGGAGAAAAAAAAGTGACCAGGCGAGAGGCTGTGGCCCAGGGAGAGATCGGTGTTTCCAAGGAGTGTTACCGGATGATTCAGGAGGGCAGCATGAAGAAGGGAGATGTACTGTCTGTCGCCCGGATCGCGGGCATCATGGGGGCGAAAAAGACAAGCGAACTGATTCCGCTCTGCCATGTACTGGCACTGACGAAGGTAGCAGTCGATTTTGAAATGATCGGAGTACGTCCGGACCGGAACCCGGATAAACGGTATATCCGTGCGGTCTGTACGGTGCGCTGTGAAGGAAAGACCGGTGTGGAGATGGAAGCGCTGACCGGAGTGAATGTGGCTCTTCTGACGGTTTATGATATGTGCAAGGCGGTGGACAAAAGCATGGAAATGACGGATATTGTCCTGCGCCAAAAAAAAGGTGGTGCGTCCGGAAATTATGAACGAGCGGAAAATTGACTATCTGCGGATCTCCCTGACAGACCGGTGCAATCTGCGGTGTCGGTACTGTATGCCCCAGGACATTGCTTCCGTGCCGATGGAGGAGATCCTGACATATGAGGAAATCTGTGAGATTGCAAGGGCGGCGGCCCAGGAAGGAATCCGGCATGTACGGGTTACGGGGGGTGAGCCTTTGGTCCGAAAAGGGTGTCCGGACTGTATCCGGATGCTGAAAGAGATTCCGGGCATTGAGACGGTCATGATGACAACCAATGGAATTCTGCTGCAGAAATTTCTTCCGGAGCTTCTGGAGGCGGGACTGGACGGAGTGAATATCAGTCTGGATACGCTACAAAGAGAACGATACCGGGAGATTACCGGGTACGATGGCCTGGAGAAAGTACTGGGTGCAGTGGAAGCATGCATCCAGGCGGGAATCCGGACAAAGATCAATGTGGCTGCGGCCTACGGGCTGAATGATTCGGAACTGCTTGATCTGGCCGGGCTTTCTGAAAAATGGCCGGTGGATGTCCGGTTTATTGAAATGATGCCGATCGGATATGGCACATCCTACCACGGGATTGATAACCGTCAGGTTCTGGAACAGCTTCGGGAGAGGTATCCGGGGCTGACAGAGGCTGATCCGCAAAAGGATGCAGGGTTCGGTCCTGCGGAGTATGTGCAGATTCCGGGATTTCGGGGACGGACGGGTCTTATCTCTCCGATTCATGGGAAGTTCTGCGGGAACTGCAACCGTCTGCGGCTTACGAGTACCGGAAAGCTGAAATACTGCCTTTGCTACGAGGATGCGGAGGATCTTCGCATCATTGTAAGAAGTGGTGATCCGCCGGAAAAGAGGAGAGAACGGATCCGGCAGATGTTTCGGGGGGCCGGGAAGAGAAAGCCTTTGGAGCATCATTTCGAACAGCCGGATCAGATCAGTGAGAAAAAGAAAATGAGTGAAATAGGGGGATAACAGATGGAAAGAAAACAGACAGCCGGGACCGTGCGTGCGATCTGTATCAGCGAGAAGCGCGGCACCGAGAAGCATGCGGTACCGGAAGCCAAGTTTGAAAAAGGATACGGAATCCTTGGGGACGCCCATGCAGGACACTGGCACCGCCAGGTGAGCCTTTTGTCCTATGGGAAAGTCCAGGAGTTTAATGAAAGAGGAGCCAATGTACAGGACGGTGCCTTTGGAGAGAATCTCGTAGTGGATGGTCTGGATTTCCGGAGTTTTCCGGTGGGAACGATTCTTCGCTGCGAGGATGTAGTCCTGAAGATGACACAGATCGGAAAGGAATGCCATACTCATTGTCAGATCTACCAGAGAATGGGGGAATGTATCATGCCGGTGCAGGGAGTGTTCGCGGAGGTGATTGCTTCCGGGACAATTCATGCGGGAAGCGAGATGACGGCGGAGTTCCCGGATGGAACAGAGCCTTTTACGGCGGCTGTGATTACCATGAGCGATAAAGGAAGCAGAGGAGAACGCAAAGATGAGAGCGGACCGGCCATGCAGGAGGCGCTTCGCGGGGCTGGCTTTGATGTGGTAGAAGCCCTGATTCTGCCGGATGAAAAGGAAAGGCTGAAGCAGGAGCTGATAAGACTTTCCGATCAGCGTCAGGTAAACCTGATTCTGACAAGCGGAGGTACCGGATTTTCCAGCCGGGATACGACTCCGGAGGCGACCATGGAAGTGATGACAAGAAATGCGCCGGGAATTGCCGAGGCGCTTCGGAGCGAATCCATGCGATACACCAGAAGGGCCATGCTTTCCCGCGGAGTATCGGTGATCCGGAATCAGACATTGATTATCAATCTGCCGGGAAGCCCAAAGGCGGTCCGGGAGAGCATGGAGATCATATTGGAGAGCGTACAGCACGGACTTGGAATCCTGCGTGGGTCAGAATCGGAGTGCGCAAGATAAAGAAGGAAAAGAAAGGTGAGAAAATCTATGAAAAAACGGGTGGTGATCCTGCTCCTTGCAGCGACAATGGGGCTTTCCGTGACGGGATGTCAGTCTTCTGACACAGAATCAAAGGATCAGACGTCTGAAAATGGCAGAACAGCAGGTGAAAGTGAGAAGGAAGCGGACAGCAGTCTGAAAGGGACTGTGACCCTTGCGGCGGCAGCCTCTCTGGAATATGCTTTTGAGGAGGAACTGATTCCTGCATTTGAGGAACAGTACCCGGAGGTTACCGTCGAAGGGGTCTATGATTCTTCCGGAAAGCTCCAGCAGCAGATCGAGTCCGGACTTGCGGCGGATCTCTTTTTCTCAGCGGCACCGACACAGATGAATGCGCTGGACGAGGAGGGGATGATTGACAGTGATACGATCGTCGATCTGCTGGAAAACAAGATCGTGCTGATTACCCCGGCTTCTTCCGATACGGACATTTCTTCTTTTACAGATATCGCTGATGCAGGTACAGTAGCAATCGGAGATCCGCAGAGTGTGCCGGTGGGACAGTATGCGCAGGAATCACTGACAAACCTTGGGCTTTGGGATACGGTTTCGGCAAAGGCAAGTTTTGGAACCAATGTGACGGAAGTACTCAACTGGGTTGCCGAGTCCTCTGCCGACTGTGGGATTGTCTATGCCACCGATGCGGCCACGACCGACAAAGTGAAAGTGGTGGCGGAAGCTCCGGCAGATTCGCTGGAAGCTCCGGTACTTTATCCGATAGCGATGACAAAGGACGCGCCAGACAAGGAGGCGGCCCAAGCATTTTATGATTTTGTAATCTCTGACGAGGGGGTGTCCGTATTTGAGTCCTATGGATTTACGGATTCCCGCGACGTTCAGTAAGGGGAGGAGAGGATCATGGATTTTTCTCCGGTATGGATTTCAATAAAGACAACCCTGTGTGCATCGGCCATTACCTTTGTATTTGGTATTCTGGCGGCCTGGGCAGTGATGTTCATAAAGGGACCGAAAATCAAGGCTGCGGTGGATGGAATTCTGGCGATTCCCCTTGTACTTCCTCCGACGGTGGCGGGCTTTTTCCTGCTCTGGATCTTTGGCGCGAGACGGCCGGTCGGAAACTTTGTGGAGGAGGTGTTCGGATTTCGGATTGCCTTTTCCTGGGTGGCTACAGTTCTGGCGGCGGTGGTTGTTTCCTTTCCGCTCATGTACCGGTCTGCAAAAGCCGGATTCGAACAGATTGACCAGAACATGATCGAGGAGGCAAAGATGCTGGGACTTGGGAAATGGGGGATTCTCTGGAAGATTCTGTTTCCGTGCACCTTTCCTTCGGTTTTGTCCGGCATGATTTTGTCTACCACAAGAGGACTCGGCGAGTACGGGGCCACCGCCATGCTGGCGGGGAATATTCCGGGCAAGACCAGGACGCTGCCCCTTGCCGTTTATTCGGAAGTGGCGGGAGGCAATATGGAACGGGCCGGAGTGTATGTGGCAGTGATTCTAATCATTGCGTTTCTGGCTGTCTGGATCATGAATATGATGACCAGGGCGGAAAACGAGATCAAAATGTAAAAATGGAGCAGAGGAGTATACAAATGGAAAAAAAGATCCGGCCGTCTTTGCGGCTTACGATGGAAAAGGAAGAACGGTTTTTTGGACCTGGGGTGGCAGAGCTTCTGGAGCTGATTGAAGAAAAGGGCTCCATCCAGGGAGCCTGCACCGAGATGGGAATGTCCTATTCCAAAAGCTGGAAGATTATCAAACGGGCTGAAAAAGAGCTTGGCTATCATCTTCTGAATTCCCACAACGGAGGAAGCAGCGGAGGGAAGAGTGAACTGACAGAACGGGGCAGAGCGTTTCTGGTAAGCTACCGGCAGATGGAAGCAGAGCTTCAGCAACAGATGACAGAACTGTATGGCAAGTATTTCCCAAAGGAGACCGCATAGAGGATCCCTGGGTACCGTTTGGAACATTTCGTGGATGTGACTGTGTGGACTTGCGGCTTCAAGGTAAGTTTGCTACAATAGAGAAAGCGAAAAAAAGAAACGGAGGAAAGAGATATGACCTATGAAGAAATATTAAAAGAAGCACGTACCTGTATCGGACAGTACTGTAAAGCATGTCCGGTCTGCAATGGCAAAGCCTGCAGAAATCAGATCCCTGGACCGGGGGCAAAAGGCGTGGGTGATACAGCAATCCGTAATTATGATAAATGGCAGGAGATCCGTGTCAACATGGACACCATCAGCGAAGGAGGACCTGCGGATACGGCGTTCGAGGTGTTTGGAAAGACATTTAAATATCCGTTCTTTGCAGGTCCGGTCGGAGCGGTCAATCTGCACTACGGCGAGAAATATAATGATCAGACCTATAATGATGTTCTCGTATCAGCCTGTGCAAAGGCAGGAATCGCGGCCCTGACAGGAGATGGAGTGGATGCCAATGTGATGAAATTCGCCTGTGAGGCGATTCAGAAGGCGGACGGGCTTGGAATCCCGACGATCAAGCCGTGGAATCTGGAAACCATCAAGGAAAAGATGGAGCTTGCCAAGGGAGCGAAGGCCTTTGCGACTGCCATGGATATTGATGCGGCAGGACTTCCTTTCCTGAAGAACATGACGCCTCCGGCAGGAAGCAAGACGGTGGAAGAGCTGCATGAAATCGTCAGCATGAGCGACGTGCCGTTTATTGTGAAAGGGATCATGACTGTGCGGGGAGCGCTGAAAGCAGAGGCGGCAGGAGCGGACGCGATCGTTGTATCCAATCATGGTGGACGTGTTCTGGATCAGTGCCCGGCTACAGCGGAAGTTCTTCCGGAGATTGCAGAGGCGGTCAAAGGAAAGATGAAGATTTTCGTGGACGGCGGAATCCGTTCCGGCACGGACGTATTTAAGGCACTGGCGATGGGAGCAGATGGAGTACTGATCTGCCGGCCGTTTGTGACAGCGGTATTCGGTGCAGGAGAAGAAGGCGTGCGTACCTATATTGAGAAGATCGGAAGCGAGCTTGCCGATACGATGGAGATGTGCGGAGCACATTCCCTGAAAGACATTACAAGAGACATGGTACGGTTGTAAGACGGGGAGGAGACAGCATGCTGTTTATTGAATATCCAAAATGCAGCACCTGCCAGAAGGCCGGAAAATGGCTGGAAGCGCAGGGAGCAGAGTTTGAAAGACGGAATATCGTGGAAGATAATCCCACAAAGGAAGAGCTGAAGGCCTGGCATCAGATGAGCGGCCTTCCGCTGAAGCGCTTTTTTAATACAAGCGGAATGAAATACAAAGAGCTCCAGTTAAAGGACCGGCTGCCAAAGATGAGCGAGGAAGAACAGTATGAGCTTCTTGCAACAGATGGGATGCTGGTCAAGCGGCCGCTTCTGATTGGAGAAGACTTTGCGATTCCGGGCTTTAAAGAAAAAGAATGGTCAGAGAAAATCAGATAAAGAAGGCAGGAAGATCATGCGGGAACAGCTGACAGAGCATGATGTCAAGAAGATTCAGGAGGAGATCGAGTACCGTAAGCTGGTCGTCCGCAAAGAGGCGATCGAGGCGGTCAAAGAGGCG
This sequence comes from uncultured Sellimonas sp., assembly GCA_904393575.1. Taxonomy (GTDB): domain Bacteria; phylum Bacillota; class Clostridia; order Lachnospirales; family Lachnospiraceae; genus Sellimonas. The sequence continues at coordinate 11,126 of CAJFMZ010000041.1, forward strand.
AGAGCCCAGGGAGATCTGAGTGAGAATTTTGAATATCATGCGGCGAAGAAAGACAAAAACCGAAACGAAAGCAGAATCCGGTATCTGGAAAGGATGCTGAAAACGGCAAAGATTGTGAAAGACACTTCCGGGTCCGACGAAGTGGGACTGAACAATCTTGTAGAAATCTATTTTCCGGAAGATGACGAGACAAGCACCTTCAAGCTGGTGACATCCATTCGGGGGAATTCCCTGGACGGAAAGATCAGTATTGAATCCCCTCTTGGAAAAGCGATTTTGAAAAAGCACGCAGGGGACCGGGTCAAGGTCAAGGTGAGCGATGATTACAGCTACGATATTGTGATCCGCTCTATTCAAAAGACAACAGACGATGAGGATGATAAAATCCGAAGTTACTAAAAGAAATGGCGGAAGACTGGGAGAATACCTGTGCTTCCGCCTTTTTTACGGAAGTTCCAAGCTCTGTATAAAACCGGAAAAAGCGCGGATACTAGAAAGAAAAAAAGGAGTGTGCCAAATGAGTGGAAATACAGAGCTTTTAAATTTTGTCTACCAGAATTCCCAGATGGGAATCGATACCTTGAGCCAGCTGACAGAGCTTTCTGATGACGAGGAGCTGAAAGAATGCATGGAGAATCAACTGGAAAAGTACAGAGAGTTCAATAAGGAGGCCAGAAGACTTCTGGCGGAACGGGGGCACAATGAGAAATCTCTTGGTATGTTTGACAAACTGAAAACCTATCTGATGATCAATCTGCAGACGATCAGTGATAAATCCGCATCCCATCTGGCCCAGATGCTGATTGAAGGCAGCAGCATGGGAGTGACCAATGCCTTGCAGGATCTGCGAAAATATGAGGACGCGGATACGGAAATCCTGCGGCTGATGAGGAAACTGTATAAATTTGAAGAGAAAAATGTGGAAACCTACAAAGCATTTTTGTAGGAAAAGTGAAAAACAGCACCCTGCTTTCAGGACAGGCAGGGTGTTTTGTTTTGCAGAATCTGTCGGTTGATAAGAGAAACCATATAATGTTCATTAGAAATACTTACATATAGATGGCCGATTCCACTGGAATAACCGGTCCCCTTTGCGTTATAATGAAAGAGAACGATGAAAAACAAACGGCAAAGGAGAAAATTCATGGAAATGTTATCGATCGAACAGGAACTGAAGGGGAATTCTTACCCAGGACGTGGAATTATCATTGGAAAGACACCGGACGGCAAGAAGGCAGTGACGGCTTATTTTATCATGGGACGCAGCGAAAACAGCCGGAATCGGATCTTTGTGGAGGATGGAGCAGGAATCCGCACACAGGCATTTGATGAGTCCAAACTGACAGATCCAAGCCTGATCATCTACGCGCCGGTGCGTGTGCTTGGAAATAAGACCATCGTGACAAACGGCGATCAGACCGATACGATCTACGAAGGGATGGACAAGCAGCTTACATTTGAACAGGCATTAAGAAGCAGGGAATTCGAGCCGGACGCGCCGAATTACACTCCTCGTATTTCCGGGATCATGCACATTGAAAATGGAACGTACAACTATGCAATGTCCATTTTAAAAAGCGATAACGGAAGACCGGAGAGCTGCCAGAGATTTACCTTTGCGTACAATAACCCGGCGGCAGGAGAAGGACATTTTATCCACACATACAAATGTGACGGAAACCCGCTTCCAAGCTTTGAGGGAGAGCCGAAACGGATCGCCGTGCCGGATGACATCGAAAGCTTCACAAACCTTCTCTGGGAAAGTCTCAATGAGGAGAACAAGGTTTCTCTTTTTGTACGTTACATTGACATTGAGACAGGAAACTATGAGACAAAGATTGTAAACAAGAACAAATAGGAGCGGATGAAAATGAAAGAATTAGAATTAAAATACGGATGCAACCCGAATCAGAAACCGGCCAGAATCTTTATGAAGGACGACAAAGAGCTTCCGATCAAAGTACTGTGCGGAAAACCGGGATATATTAACTTCCTGGATGCCTTTAATGGATGGCAGCTTGTAAAGGAATTAAAGCAGGCAACCGGACTTCCGGCGGCGACCTCTTTCAAACATGTATCTCCGGCCGGAGCAGCGGTAGGACTTCCGCTTTCCGATACATTAAAGAAAATTTACTGGGTAGATGACATGGGAGAGCTCTCCCCGCTTGCATGTGCGTACGCAAGAGCAAGAGGAGCGGACCGGATGTCCTCTTTTGGAGACTTTATTTCCCTTTCTGATGTCTGCGACGTTTCCACGGCAAAGATTATCAAAAGAGAAGTATCCGACGGAATCATTGCGCCGGGGTATGAGCCGGAGGCACTGGAGATTCTGAAGCAGAAAAAGAAAGGAAATTACAATATTATCCAGATCGATCCGGATTACGTGCCGGCACCGATTGAGCATAAGGACGTGTTTGGTATTACCTTTGAGCAGGGACGAAATGAGCTGAAGATTGACGATGACTTCTTCTCTCATATCGTTACGGAAAATAAGGAATTGACAGAGCAGGCGAAGATCGATATGGCAATCTCCATGATCACCCTGAAATATACACAGTCCAACTCGGTATGCTATGTCAAAGACGGACAGGCAATCGGTATCGGAGCAGGACAGCAGTCCCGTATCCACTGCACCAGACTTGCAGGAAACAAGGCAGACAACTGGTTCCTGCGCCAGTCTCCGAAGGTACTGGGCCTCCAGTTTGTAGACGGTATCGGACGTGCAGACCGGGACAATGCCATTGACCTTTATATCGGAGATGAGTACATGGACGTTCTGGCGGACGGTGTCTGGGAGAAGACATTCAAGGTAAAACCGGAAGTGTTCACAGTAGAAGAAAAGAGAGCATGGCTGGATCAGATGACCGATGTGACTCTTGGATCCGATGCATTCTTCCCGTTTGGCGATAATATTGAGCGGGCACATAAGAGCGGCGTCAAGTATATCGCTCAGCCGGGTGGATCGGTGAGAGATGACCATGTCATTGAGACATGCAACAAATACGGAATGGTGATGTCCTTTACCGGCATTCGTCTGTTCCACCACTAGAAGCAGATTCGGAAAAGCAAGGAGAGACAGGACATGCAGCCGGAGTGGAAAAAGGAAAGACTCAAAGTCTGGATGGAAGCATATGGCGATGCTGTTCTGCGCACCTGTTATCTGTACCTGAAGGACCGGTATCTGGCCGAGGACGCTGCCCAGGAAACCTTCGTCAAAGTGTATGAGCACATGGAGACATTCCGGGGAGGTCCTCGGAGAAAACATGGATTACCCGGATTGCGGCAAATGTATGTAAAAACTATATCCGGAAGAACTGGTTTCAAAAAGAACGGACTTCCCTGGAGGAGGGAGAACATCGGGATGGCAGTTACGAGATGGCTGAGGACGGCATGATTCTCGTACCTGCCATTTTGAGTCTGCCGGATCGATACAGGGAGGTCATTGTCTTATACTATTACAGAGAGCTGAAGGTAAAGGAAATTGCCGAGATTCTGGAAATACAGGAGGCGGCAGTGCTGCAGCGGCTGAAGCGTGGAAGAGACCTGTTGAAAAACCGCCTGAAGGAGGACGGATTATGGGAAGAATAAAAGAGAAGATGGATCAGGAACTGTCCGGAATGACATTTTCAAACCGTATGATGGAACAGGTGCTGGAGCAGACATGCCGGAGCACAGAGGAGAGCAAAAGAGAGGAAGAACAGATTCTTCGTATTCTGGATGTGGTTCAAAAGGAGCCAATGTCCGGATTTGAGATTCTCATGAAACTGACGGAGGAAGCCGGGCAAATGGGAGCAGAAGTGGTCAATGAAAAAGAGCTGTATCCGTTCCTGCACAGGATGACAGAGCAGCATCTTCTTTCCTGCAGACGAGGAGAGAAAAATGGGAAAGAGCGGATGTTCTATGAGATTACAACTGCCGGAAAGGCAAAGCGTGCGACTGGAAAAGACGGCGGACAACAAGAAGCGCAGAGGGGGCTTTGCCATGGAGAAGGATAAGTTTGTGCGGGAAATGCGGAGATATTTTCTGGATACGGATACCGGCGAGCAGGCCGGGCAGGAAATCCTGGAACATCTGGAAGATAAGCAGGAATACTACGTGAAGATGGGATTTTCGGAAGCGTTGGCGGAGAAAAAAGCAGTGGAAGATCTTGGAAATCCGGAACTTTTGGGGAGA
>CAJFMZ010000041.1:15351-23325 GCA_904393575.1 uncultured Sellimonas sp.
TGAACCAGTGCCATCCGCCGGGGCTGGATGTCCAGACCCTCTGGACCGTCTTTTTCACTGGTTTTCTGACCTTTCTTCTTCACTGGGTATTTATTGAACATGACCTTTATTTTGAAAAAATGCCTGCTCCCATTGAACGGTTTTTGGGATTATTGGGTATTTATGGATTTGGAATGTTTTTTTCCGCATTTGAAATCTGGATGGGGACACAGGAGTTGTATTCCATACGGACAAAAGAAGGAAATGTGACGCTGTGGAATTCCACATACATCTGTGGGATCGGGACTGGAATCGCGGCTCAGTCCTGGGAAGAGTGGATGTTGCTGGCTGCCATCGGAGGACTGCTGGCCCTGGCAGTGCGGACAGCGGTCATGAAAAAGCAGTGGCGATTTGCAAACCGGTATCTGTTCCGGGAAGGAGTACTGAGCAGGGATACTTCTTACAGGGGAAGAGCCGTTTTTTACGGAGAGCATCGATCAAAGCCGGTTTTTTATTATGAGCAGACGAAAGATACGTTAAAAGAAGGGAGCCCTGTCATTGTCGGGAAGGTAGAAGGGCGACGCCTGATTATAGAGCCAGAGAGCCGGTAGCACTGCTCTCAGAGAAGAATCCCAGACCAGGGATTCTTTTTTTGATAAAACGACCGTACCTGGCGTTTCCGTCTACGGAACGCTCTATTTTAAAAAGAAGAAAAAATCTGTCATATTTTTCTCCTTTTCGGTGTCTATACAGAAGAAGGAGGGAAAGATAAATGAAAAAAAGAAAAAGGACCGCCCAGGAAAAGATCCGGGTCGTTCAGATGGTGTCAGGCGTTCTTGTTCCGGTTCTGGTTCAGATTCTTTCGTATGCGGACAGAGGGAACTATCGGAAGGTATGGGAGATTGTGGATGAACTGCTCCGAAAACCGGAGTGGCATCTGGTATATGGGATTGTTGGATTGTTGGAAGTGACAGCGGTATGTTATCTGATCCGTCTTGTACTCTTGATCCGGCATCAGGAGACGGGAATCCTGTACAAACTCCCGGCATGTCTCTTTTTTCTGGATGTCTGTACCATGATGTACATGGGACAATTATATGGCCTGCTGCCGGCAGCGTATGCAGTGTTCGAGTTTATGTACGTCCGGTATCAGGAAGAGCAGGAAGAGAGAGAAGAGGCCTGGACCAGGGCGAAGGAGAAAGAAGAAGAGCAGAAAAAACGAAGAAGACAGGCATTGTATTTTCCGGGAAAATATCCGAAGGAACTGTATCAGATCATCCGGCGGATGTGGAGGGAGCAGATGACTGCCCAGGTGCTGGTGATCATATCAGAAGCATTTCTGGTGGCGGTGATCTGTTTTGTCCTGTCCGGATATCGGCTGATGGAGAGTAGATACACGATGGAGAGCAGCATTACCGGTGAGGGACTCTACGGACTCTTTCGGAGTCTGGGCGTGGTGATGGGAGGCTGCTGTCTTCTTATGATGACGCTGCTGTTTTCCTGGTTTATCCGGGAGCAGAAAAAGGAATACCGGATTCTGACAATTCTCGGAATGAGAAGACATACTGCCTGGAGGATAGTTCTTCTTGGAGCGGCAGGGAATGCTCTTGCAGCGGCGATTCCGGGAATGGCGGTTGGATGTATGGGTGCGGCAGTGTTCCGGAAACAGCTTTTGCAGGCAGAAGAAAAGGGAGGAACGTTTCCGGGGGCAGTAGACATCCGTATTCTGGTGCTGGCAGTTCTGATCTATATTTTCATTCTTGTGGCTGCTCTTGGGCTGAACCAGGAGCAGATCCTGTCCCTGGGGGAAAATACGGACCGGAATGCGGAAAAAAGGGAAGAAAAACGGCCGGGGTGGGGATGCGTTGTCTGGATTGTCGCAGGTGGAGCGCTGTTTCTGGCCGGGGGCGTCTGGTATTCCATGCGGGAATGGGCAGAGAGCATGTACATTCATTTGTTGAGCATTGCAGGACTTTTTTTCTTTCTGGCAGGGGGAATGGCTGTTGGGGTACTGGCAAGGAAGCGGAGACTTGATGTGCGGATTTTTGATGGGAGACCATTTCAGAAGCGATTCTGGAGTCAGTTCTGGCGACTGTTTTTTATGTCGGCACTGTATTTTTTGCTGTTTGCGGTCTTTGCGCCGCCGTTCGCGGCATCCCAAATAAACCAGAATGTAGAATCCATGTATCCATACGATGTTGTCTGCATGGTGTACGAAGAAGATCTCCCAAAGATCCAGAAGCTTGGTGAAACCTGCCAGGCACAGATTCTTCGATTTCCCATGGTGCGGATGACATCGTTGTACGGAAGCGACAGTCAGATCATGCAGATGGGGATCAGAAGTGTCAAGTGGCCCCAGGGGCAGCATGTGGCCATTGCAGAGTCTACGTATGAAATTCTGAGAAAAGAAGCGGGAAAGCCGGAGCGGAAACTGCATCTGAAAGAAAAAGAAATGCATGTGGTGTATCAGCAGGACGTTTCGGTCAAGGCCCATACGATTGACTGGGATACGACAAGAACAGAGGACCGGCTGCGATTCGGTCAGCCACTGGAATTTTATAATCCAAACGATTACAGAGCTGTATTTCCATCCCGGAATATCATCAGTGAAGAAAGAGACTGTCTGACCGGGAGCTTTCATCAGGGCATGCAGGAAAACCTGATTGTACTGTCAGACAGTTATTTTGCAGAAGTCTACGGGAAGATCCGCGCCTACAATGCAGACCATATGGAAAAGAGAAGACAGACTTCCTTTTCGGAATGGAAAGCATACACCTATACCCATCCGGCCAATCTGACAGAAGGGCCGACAGAACTTCTCTGTATCCGGATCGGAGCGGAGAATCAGGAGAGATGGATCAAGGAGCTTTCTTTTCTTGACGAGGCATACCGTTTTGACCAGATGTGGGATAGAAATATCCGTCCGTATTATGTGAAAAGCGAAATGGAGGCTAACATGTATTCAGAGATCCGGTTTTCTCAGATTGCATACGGGTTCATTTTGGTGCTTTTGTATGTTATGGCGGTTTTTCAGTACGGGGTAAAGATCCAGATGGAGCTGCCGTCCTGGGAATGGGAGAATCGGTTTCTCATGCAGATGGGGATGACGAGAAAAGAGCGAAAAAGGAAAATCCGCTATCAGATGCGTATCAAGATGGTGCTTCCACTGGTATGTGGGATCCTGCCGGGAATGCTCTTTTCTGTGCTGACCGGCAGGGCCAGACTGTTTACGACTGGAGAGACAGGAGAATTTTTGAGAAATATAGCCGGTGTGTACGGCATTTTCATTTTGCTTAGTCTGGTGATCTATTTTATGTTCAGAGTATTTGTCTGGAAAAAGGTAGAGAAAAGCACAAAAAACGGCTGATAAGGAAGAGCAGATCAGGACGGGGATCAGAGGTGTCTCTTATCCCCGGAGATCTGCGATCATCCGCTTTGGATAAAGGAAAAGTTCCAGTGCCTCTTCAGAAGACCGCACACAAAGATCGCTGTGAGTCAGAAGCGGGGCATAGAGTCCTTCCCGGTCCATGACAGCAACCGAAAAGGCGGCTTTCTCCATCATCAGAAGATCATTGCGTCCGTTTCCGATGCAGGCGCAGCGGGAAGGTTCCAGTTCCTGGAGCTTTGCAAGTTTCTGTGCAGCGGCATCGGAAGTAGGGAAGGTATCCAGATGAAGTGGAATTCCTTCGCATTCTGCCTTTGCCGTGCCGTGGGTGTCTGCAGTCAGGACATGAAGATCCAGTTTCCCGGAAAGCAAGAGGAGAAGCGTGCGAACGGAACCGCGGATGACGCCGTCCTCGGCAATGGTTCCATTATAGTCCAAAAGCAGATGTTCTATTTCCAGTGTATGATATCCTGGTATTTCAAGTTTCATATTGAGCCTCCTGTGACAGTTACAGAATTGTTATGGTTTTATTCTACCTTCTGGAACGGGGAATGTCAAAAAGAACGTCTCAGCAGGAGCGCATGAAAAAACACACCGGGCGGTGTGTTTTTTCGAATTTTTAGGAAACATTTTGAGAGATACACATTATTAAAAAACTTTTATATAAAATCTTATACAAGAGTTTTTCCAAGTTCCATGCAGGCGCCTTCGGCGTCTGCGTCCGGTTCTTCGTTACAGATGACCGGCTCTTTTGCAAGAATGGCTCCATAGCCCTTGCAGTCTTCTTCCCAGGTACGCATCCATTCTCCGTCTCCCCATCCGTAGGAGCCGAACAATGCGATTTTCTTTCCGTTTAATTTGGATGTACATTCCTGGAACATCGGTTCAAACTCTGATTCTTCCAACTGTTCGGCGCCCATGGAAGGGCATCCGAATGCGATGGCATCGTAATCATCCATCATGGAAGCATGAAATTCAGAGGCGGCAAGTACCGTGACAGTTCCGCCGGCCGAAGTGACGCCTTCCGCGACTTTTTCAGCCATGGCTTTGGTATGTCCGGTACCGCTCCAGTATACTACAGCAATGTGACTCATGTGTGTTACCTCCTGTTACAATCAGTTACTTAATACTTTTGCATGAATGAATTTCTATTCACAAGCAGCAACAGCGAGCTGCTGGATAGACCGTTGTCTGTAATGGAACAGCCGTGTGTAAACTTCCCTGCATTTGATGAATTTCTGGAAGAGACGCAGCGTTTCGGTCTCATTGTCATAGACTTTCCAGAACCCGCAGGCCCGGCAGTTCTTTCCGTTGTTTTCGATAAATCCTTTCACGTCGCAGAAAGGATATCCGAGGAACAGGCCGATTTCATGGGGAAACCCGTCGGAATCCCGGAGCCGTTCCTTTAGTTTTTGGATTGCCTGTTCGGCTGTAAACTCCGTATATCCATAACGTGTTAAAAAGTCTTTTACACACTCCCGTTTCAAGTCGGCCTGGAGCCTGCCGGGACGGCAGACATAAATAAGCGCGTTTTGATTCGTTTCTTTGAGAATGAAAAGAGTAATTCCTTTTTGATGGAGCATCCGGTTCCAGTCAGCAGTCAGCTGATGGACATCGTCATCCGGACCCATCGTATAGGAAAACAGGTTCGCTGTCTTCAAACCAGCCAGGACAGCGGAACAATGTTCGACTAATTTTTGATCAAACATCCCAGTACCTCCTTTCAACGGGAGTTAGTAAAAGCTAACTAAGGAAGAAAAAAAGAAACGGATTAGGTATAACTACCCGTTTGTTTTGGTTAGTATTAACTAACTGATGAAAGAATACCATCTCCAGAACACTTTGTCAACAGGAATTTGAAAAAAACTGAAAAATATTTGGAACCGTAGTTGGATGTGGGGAAATGGAATAAGTTTCCGAGGGGAAATCATAAAATGGTTGCAAAACAAAGCTGAGCCGGATATAATAAAAAAGGCGGCACGATTGTGCAAAAAAAACGGCAGATAAAACAAATTTTATAAAGGAGCAGGAAATATGGGAAAGTATTTTGGAACAGATGGCTTTCGGGGAGAGGCCAATATAGGACTGACAGTAGAGCATGCATTTAAGGTGGGAAGATATCTGGGATGGTATTACGGACAGGAACACAAAGCCCGGATTGTCATTGGAAAAGATACAAGAAGAAGCAGCTATATGTTTGAGTATGCTCTTGCGGCAGGTCTGACAGCTTCCGGTGCGGATGCATATCTCCTTCATGTGACGACGACGCCAAGCGTTTCCTATGTGACAAGTACAGAAGATTTTGACTGCGGCATTATGATTTCCGCGAGCCATAATCCGTTCTATGACAATGGCATCAAGATTATCAACGGCAAGGGATATAAGATGGAAGCCGAAGTAGAGAACAAAATCGAAGCCTATATTGACGGAGAGATTCCGGAGCTTCCGCTGGCCACAAGGGATGAGATCGGACGTACCATCGACTATGCGGCAGGACGGAACCGCTACATCGGACATCTGATTTCTGTGGCGACCCGTTCCTTTAAAGATATGAAGGTTGGCCTGGACTGTGCCAATGGAAGTGCCTTTGCCATTGCAAAAAGTGTATTTGATGCCCTGGGAGCAAAGACGTATGTCATCAATAATAACCCGGATGGCACCAACATCAATACGGCCTGTGGATCTACGCATATTGAAGGGCTTCAGGCCCATGTCAGGGAGAAACATCTGGATGTAGGATTTGCCTATGACGGTGATGCGGACCGGTGTCTTGCAGTGGATGAGAACGGCAACCTCATCGACGGTGATCTGATCCTCTATATCTGCGGCAAGTACCTGATGGAGCAGGGACGCTTAAACGGCAATACTATCGTCACTACCATCATGTCCAATCTGGGACTTTATAAAGCCTGCGATAAGATCGGCATGAAGTATGAAAAGACGGCGGTCGGAGACAAATATGTGTTTGAAAATATGATGAACAACGGTTATGTGCTTGGAGGAGAGCAGTCCGGACATATCATCTTCAGCAAATATGCAAAGACCGGTGACGGAATTCTGACTTCCCTGATGCTGATGGAAGTGATTCTGGAGAAAAAGATGAGCCTTGGAAAGCTGGCGGAAGAAGTTCGGATTTATCCGCAGCTGCTGCAGAATGTGCGGGTGGCAGATAAAAAGACGGCAAGGGAGAACCCGGAGGTAGTCAAAGCCATCGAGCATGTGACGGAAGCTCTTGGAGATGATGGAAGAATTCTCGTCCGGGAGAGCGGCACCGAGCCGGTTATCCGTGTCATGGTGGAGGCATCTACCGATGAGCTCTGCGCGAAATATGTAAAAGAAGTGGTGGATGTGATGGAAAAAGAGGGACTGGTTGTAGCCTAGGTCCACCGGAACAGAGAACAAAGCGTTTTCAAATAGGAAAATCAATAAAGACCTTTCGTCTGGTTTGAGAACCGGACGAAAGGTCTTTTCTATTTTTGGTGAATCTGATTTTCATTTCTCCAGCTGCGGGGCGAGGTTCCGTACACTTTTTTGAAGGCTCTGGAAAAATGCAGCGGGTTTGCGTAGCCTACCGCATTTGCAATATCCTGAATGGACAGTTTGGTCATCTTCAGGAGCTCTGCGGCTTTGACCATCCGGTACTGGATCAGGAACTCCTGAGGAGTCCTGCGCAGCGCCTGGCGGAAGATGGTGCCGAAGTAGCTGCGGTTCAGTCCGCACTGGGCAGCGATGTCCTCCACGGATATATCATTCTGAAAATTCTGCTCGATAAAGGCGAGGGCTTCCCGGATATAAAAGTCCTGGATTTTTCCACTTTTTCCCACCTGGAAGGGAGCCATGGACCGGGTCAGGTAATCGAGAAATAAAAATCCATGTCCCAGAAGGTGGAGAGGGGATTCATCCGGGTGGTGGACGATGTAGAGCATTTCATCCATCATATTCTGCCGGAGATCCTTGGAATGAGAGTGGTAGACCGGATGATCCGGGGAAAGGCCGGAAAGCCGGAGAGATTCTTTGACCCGCAGGCCGTCAAACTCGATCCAGACATACTCCCAGGGCAGTTCAACATCCGCCCAGTAGGAACAGACCTGCTGGGGAAACAGCATAAAGCCTTCTCCACTTTTGATGTGGTATTCCGGAGATTCGCCATTGCGCTTTTTTGCAGAAAAGACCCCGGTGCCGGAAATGACATAGTGAAACAGATAGTGATCCTTGGCGATAGGACCAAATGTGTGTGCAGGTGCACACTGTTCCCAGCCGTATTGATACATGACAAGATCAATAAAATTTTCGTTTGGAAATACTGAAAACAAGTAATTATCCATCTCTGCCGTACCTCCTTTTTTGTATTATATACCATTATGCTAGATGACTTCAAATAATTTTCATAATTCAAGCATATGGGTATAAAAAGGGGATAATATAGGTATTTTGGCAAGCATATTGACATGTTATAATTATGTTACTATAGCAAAGAGACAAGAAAGGAGACAGAAACTATGAGAAAGGGGAAAAGAGTAATCGGTGCTGCCCTTGTTGGATGCATGACAGCGTCCATGTTCCTTACTGCGTGCGGAGACGGCAAGGAAGACAGTGGGAAGACAGAGATC
>CAJFMZ010000042.1 GCA_904393575.1 uncultured Sellimonas sp.
TGGAAACTCTTTCATTTCCATGTTCGCACCGGCGAAACTGATGGGTCTTCTGTTAGGATTCTGGCCAATCGCTGTATTTATTGCTACACTGATTTACCCGAATCTGTACGGCGCACTGGATGCTGGAGCAAAGAGCGGTAAATTCAATCTTTACTACGGTATCATCGCAGCTATTGTTATTGTTTGTGCTGTTCTTCTTTTTGCATTCAGCAACAAACTTGACAAACTGTCAGAAGAGAAATAATAAGGGAAGCAGATCTTTCCAAAAGCGGTACGGCTTAGGCTGTACCGCTTTTTTTATGTCTTTTTCTGTTTATTTGTACATTTCCGACAATAATTCTTACATATAATTTGAACTCTGGTACTAAAAGTGCTAAAATATGAGTAGCTAAAAAATTCCAAACATAAAGGAGGTTTTTCTCATGACTGTTGTAGCAGACAGAATTGCCAAGCTTCGTGCTCTGATGGCAGAAAAAGGAATTGACGCTTATGTTGTTCCAACTGCAGACTTTCATCAGAGCGAATACGTAGGCGAACATTTCAAAGCAAGAAAATTTATCACAGGATTCAGTGGATCTTACGGAACTGCTGTCATCGGAAAAGACGATGCCGGCCTCTGGACAGACGGAAGATATTTCTTCCAGGCTGAAAACGAAATGAAAGGAAGCGGCGTACGCCTGATGAAAATGTTCGTAGGCGACACTCCTTCTGTCACAGAATGGCTCGCATCTTATGTTCCAGAAGGCGGCAAAGTAGGATTTGACGGACGTGTTCTCTCCATGGGCGAAGGCCAGGAGTACGAAGAAGCCCTCAGCAAAAAAGGAATTCAAATTGACTATACAGAAGATCTCATCGATGCGATCTGGGAAGACCGTCCGCCGCTTTCTGACAAACCGGCATTCTTCCTTGAGGAAAAATACAGCGGAGAAAGCACCGCTTCCAAACTGGAACGTGTAAGAGCCGCCATGAAAGAACAGGGCGCAACTGCTCATATTATCGCCTCACTGGATGATATCTGCTGGCTGTTAAATGTCCGCGGAGACGATATTGATTTCTTCCCACTTCTGCTCTCCTATGCGATTGTAAAAATGGACTGCGTAGAACTTTATGTGGACGACAGCAAATTGAACGATCAAATCCATGAAGAACTTGCAAAGAACAATGTACATATTCATCCGTACAACGATATTTACGAAGACATCAAAACCTTATCCGTTGATGACGTAGCCATGATCGATCCAATGAAGATGAATTACGCACTTTACAAAAACATTCCATGTAAAATTGTAGAATGCGCAAACCCGACCATCCTCATGAAAGCAATGAAAAACCCGGTTGAGCTTGAAAATATCAAAAAAGCTCATATCAAAGACGGTGTCGCTATTACAAAATTCATGCACTGGATCAAAACCCGCTATGACAAAGAGGTTATTACCGAGTTAAGCTCCGCTGAAAAACTGACCCAGTTCCGCGCTGAACAGGAAGGATACATCCGTGACAGCTTCGAACCTCTTTGCGCATTCGCTGATCATGCAGCTATGATGCACTACTCACCTTCTGAAGAAACAGACGTACAGTTAAAAGAAGGCGCGTTCTTCCTGAACGATACAGGCGGTGGATACTACGAAGGATCCACAGACATTACACGTACCTTTGTACTCGGATCTGTCAGCGATGAAATGAAAAAATATTATACAGCAGTCGTACGCGCCATGATGAACCTGGCCCGCGCAAAATTCCTCTACGGATGCTATGGATACAATCTTGACGTTCTCGCCAGAGAACCAATCTGGGAATTAGATCTCGACTTCCAGTGCGGAACCGGACACGGAGTAGGATACCTGGCAAACGTACACGAACCACCTACAGGATTCCGCTGGTATATCGTACCAAGCAAGAATGAACACCATCAGCTGGAAGAAGGCATGGTCATCACCGATGAACCAGGAATCTACGAAGACGGCAAATTCGGAATCCGTACCGAAAACGAATTCATTGTCAGAAAAGGCACTAAAAACAAATACGGACAGTTTATGTATTTCGAAACCATCACCTTCGCACCAATCGATCTCGATGGAATCGATCCAGAATATCTGTCCAAGACAGAAAAAGACTGGCTCAATAACTATCACAAACAAGTATACGAAAAAATTTCTCCATACTTAAACGACGAAGAAAAAGAATGGCTCAAAACATATACAAGAGAAATTTAACACACTTCGAGCTTTTTACACAAATCGGGGACGTGTACCGATGTATTGGTACACGTCCCCGATTTGATTAAACTACACTTCATCTCGTTATTGTCAGAATTTATCGAGTCTATGGAACAACTCTTTTCTTGACATTACACGTGGATCCAGCATGGTTGCAGCAAAATCATTCCGGTTCTTTGGCAGATTTTGCAAGTCCCACAAGCATAATTCTTTATGCTCCTCTAAATAAATTTCAATCCATTTTCTCAGTATTCTGTCTTTTTGCTGTGTTGTTTCCTCGGAAAGATCTTCAATGTAGACTTCCTCTAATTGAGGGATCACTCTTTCTGCCGGATAAAACATCTGACCTTCTTTCATATAGGAACGGGCTTTTTCCTGTATCAGTCCCTTCTTTTCATAGAGATATTCCTGCGCGCTGCTATACTGGTACCGTTTCATATCTTCTGTAATCTTCGCTTTTACAGGATTCAAATGAATATAGTAAAAACACTGCCATAAATACTCTTCACTCTCTACCGGAAAGCTCTTAAAGCGGTTTTGAAAAACATGTCCATTTCTCTCAAGTTTCCTATTATAATATAGCGCATATGAAGTCTGAATACCTTTCATATATTCGGAAATATCCTTTAAAGGACCTCTTAAAAGTAAATGCATATGATTTGACATGATACAGTAAGCAAAAATCTCTACTGTGGGGACCTCTTTTTCTTGTAGAAATTGGAACATTTTTTCCTTGTGCCGATTCGATCCAAAAATTTGTTCTCGATTAATCCCCCGGATAATTATATGATAAAAATCCGAAGCTGATTTTCTCCTGCTATTTCTTGGCAATCTATCACCTCATTTTTATATTTTAAAATGGAAAATAAGATATATAAGATACTATTTAGAAAAAAGAAATTATAAGAATTGTTTTCAGATTTTTTTCATCGGGGACAGGTTCTGATGCATCGGTACACGTCCCCGATGATATATTTTAGATCGTGTTTTACATATTCATGTTGTGTGTGCCTACGTAGCGGATTCCGTCTTCGTATACTCGTTTTCCGCCGAGTGTTACGTATTTTACTTCGTTGAGTTTTGTGATATCTTTGCTCAGGTCTCCTCCTACTACAAGGATATCGGCGTCTAATCCTTCTGCGATCAGTCCGCGTTCGTTTTCTACGCCGAGTACTTTTGCTGGGTTGGATGTGGCAGTCTGGATTGCCTGTACAGGTGTGATTCCGTATTCTACCATGTACTGTAGTTCTCTTGGGAGCGGTAAGAATGGGGATTGGTACATTACCATGTCTGTTCCTGCAATGACTGTAACTCCGGTATCGTAAAATTCTTTGAAGTGGTCTCTGTATGCTTTGTATGCAGGTTCAAAATACTGATAGTCTTTCATCTCTTTTTGCATGACCGGATCGTTTACTGGTGCGCCCGCATTTTTCTCCAGATTTTCTTTGCAGATATCGTACAGTAATGTGTACGCCATAATGGTTGGTGTCCATGCGATGCCTTTTTCCGCCATTTGTTTTGCGTGATCTACTGTCATGAATGTTGCGTGTTCGATGGTATCGAATCCTGCATCAATGCACATCTGGATGTTTGGGTTTGTCCCGGCGTGAACGCCGCATTTGATTCCTCTTCTGTGGCACTCGTCAACTGCTGCGTTGAGTTCTTCCTGTGTAAATTCAGGTGTATGTGTGCGGTGGCTTGTGAGGACTTTCACCCATTCTGCCCCGTCTCTGACTTGACGACGGATTTCTTTTCTTATTTCCCATGGTCCGTCTACCTGTTCTACTTCTTCCCAGGCATGTCCTCCTGACATGCAGATTCCGGTATCAGTATGTGTAATTCTTGGGATGGTGATGAATCCTTTTTCTGCAGCCAGTTTCAGATTTTTGCATACGCCGTGTGCTGATGACATATCTCTGACGGATGTGATGCCTCGTTCAAATGCAGCCTGTGCATGTTGAAGTGCATACAGCATAATCAACTGTGGACCGTAATTAAAGCTGTCCGGCTGAGAATACCAGTAGCCAAGATGAACGTGCATATCGCAGAGTCCTGGCAGAATTGTAGCATCTCCAAATTCTTTTACTGTCTCATTTGGAGTAACCGCCTCCTTTGTAATTGCATTTCTGCTCCTTATTATACTCTTTTTTATGCATTCTGGCTACTGATTCCTGTTTATTTTATTTATTTTTATGCATTATTCTGTTTTTTCATGTTGAATAAATAACTTTTCCAAATCTGCCGGTATGTCCATATCAGATTTTTTCTTTCGATTGTTTCTCCGCTGACAATGGATTTTTGATCTAATTGCTGACCGTTCAGAAAGAGCGTCACTTTTCCGAGTGAGTCCTTCTTTTTTACTGGTGCCTGTAGCATTTTCTCTTCTTGAATCCTGATTTCGATCGTTTCTGTTTTTTTCATGAGAATTCTTTTTTCCAGATCCTTGGCACTTACATTTAAAAATGCAGTTACAGCGCCATTCGTAAACAGGTCCCCATTCTTCGGTGCAGAATTCTTCACTTCTTTTTCTTTTCCCGCTTCCAGAAGTCTGACTTGATCATTTGTCATGGCTTCCCTCCAATACTGACGGTAATCATACTGATCCAGTCCATATTGTACAAGCTTTTTCATATCCGCCCACTTGTAGCTTTTATTGTTCGGCCATCCACATGCAAGAAGCGCTACCACAAACGTCCGGTCTCCTTGTCGTACCGCCCCGACATAACAGTATCCTGCCTTAGCGGTAAATCCGGTTTTGCCTGTCAGTGCTCCTTCCATCATATTTAAAAATGCATTATGGTTATTACATGTATACTGCTTTTTCTTGGTCGTATCCTGAAAGGTTCTTTGCATTGTCTGTGTAATCTTGAGAAATTCGTCTTTTTGCGGGGACTGTGTAATACAATATTTCATAATTCTTGCCAGATCAGCAGCTGTTGTGTGATGGCTGCCATCCTCATCTTCTCCATCCAGACCATTTGGAGTCACAAAATTGGTCTGACTGCATCCCAGTTCTTTTGCTTTTTGATCCATTAAATCTGAAAATGCCTCTGTAGATCCTGCAATATGCTCGGCAATCGCCCATGCACTGTCGTTATGAGATTCCAGCATAATGGAATAAAGGAGATCCTCCAAATAAAAACGGTCTCCCGCCCGCATCCCCAAATGCACTTTCGGCTGAGAGGCCGCTTCCTCTGAGACTGTCACAATATCCGACTCATTTCCAAACTCCAGGGCGAGAATGCAAGTCATAATCTTGGTAGTACTGGCCATAGGCCGTTCTTTCTCTCCCTCTTTTTCAAACAGAACTCTCCCACTTTCCCCATCCATCAAAACAGCGGACTGGGCATATAGCTGTGAAGCTTTTATCGTATCTTCCTCTTCCGCCCTGACGGAAATTCTATCGAGCCAGCAAAAATTGAACACCCCCACAAGTATCATGGATAACGCTGCCAGACATTTGATACTTTCACGCTTTCCCATCCTTCGCCAACCACTCCCAAGTAAATCTATCTAAGACAACTCTATGAAACTCCTGAAAGTTTTATTCCTCAAGCTGTTTCTATTGTAATATTTTTGTAATATTTATAATATTTAGTTCACAAATTTTTCAACGGGGACATGTTCCGATGCATCGGTACACGTCCCCGTTGATATTCATAAATCTAACATTCTTCTGCAATTTTTTTGATGAGGCGTTCGGTGTCGTTCCATCCGATGCATGGATCGGTGATGGACTGGCCGAAGGTGCGGTTGTCTGTGATTTCCTGGCGTCCTTCTACAAGGTAGCTTTCGATCATGACTCCTTTGATGAGTTTTTTCAGATCTGTGTTGTAGTTTCTGCTGTGCAGGACTTCGCTGACAATGCGGATCTGTTCTTTGTACTGTTTGTTTGAGTTGGAATGATTTGCGTCTACGATGACGGCCGGGTTTTTGAGGCGGGATGTTTGATACATGGCGCTGAGCCGGTAGAGGTCTTCGTAGTGGTAGTTTGGTATGCAGGTACCGTATTTATCTACTCCTCCGCGTAGAATGGCGTGTGCCAGTGGGTTTCCGGTGGTGGTAACGTCCAGTGTCCGGTAGATAAACTGGTGTGCTCCCTGTGCTGCTTTGATGGAATTGAGCATGACGGAGAGGTCACCGCTTGTCGGGTTTTTCATTCCAACCGGGATATCCATGCCGCTTGCTGTCAGGCGGTGCTGCTGGTTTTCTACGGACCGTGCTCCTACTGCTTCGTAGGAGAGGAGGTCATCGAGATAGCTCCTGTTTTCCGGATAAAGCATTTCGTCTGCCCCAGTCAATCCGCTGACTTCAATAGAGTGGAGATGGAGTTTTCGGATGGCAATCAGTCCTTCCAGCAGGTTTGGTGCTTTGTCCGGTTCCGGCTGGTGCAGCATTCCTTTGTATCCTTCTCCTGTGGTTCTTGGCTTGTTTGTGTAAATCCGTGGAATCAGGATCAGTTTTTCTTTGACTTCTTCGTTGAGTTTTGCAAGCCGTTCTACATATTCGCAGACCGCGTCTTCATTGTCAGCCGAACATGGGCCGATAATAACAAGGAATTTGCTGGAATATCCGGTAAAGACGTTCTGAATCTCTCCGTCTCGTTCCTCTTTCAGTCTTTTCATGTCCTGTGACATGGGATATGTTTGTTTTAATTCTTCCGGTTCCGGAAGTCTGGTCTGTATCTTCATTGACATAATGAGTGGTATCCTTTCTTGTGTCTTTCTTTATATGTGCAATTTGATTTCTGCCTCATCCTCGGCCTCTTCTTTGAACTGTTCCAGCTGGTCCGGGTCAATTCCCGGCAGATCTTCCAGCTTTTGCACGCTGAATCTTCTCAAAAATTCCTCTGTCGTTCCAAAGAGAAGGGGTCTTCCCGGCGCATCCAGTCGTCCGACTTCGCAGACCAGATTATATTCTACGAGTTTATTGACTGCATGATCCGATTTTACTCCGCGGATCTTTTCGATTTCCATCTTGGTCACTGGCTGTTTATAGGCGATAATCGACAGGGTCTCCAGCAGCACATCTGTGAGGACCTGTTTTTTCGGCTGTTTTGCGATCCGAATCAGATATTCATATGTCTCCGGTTTTGTACACATCTGATAGGAATCTTCCAGCTCAATGATACTGATGCCCCGGTCTTCTTCTTCGTAACGCTTCTGCATGGAGGAAACCGCCTCTTTGATCCGTTCCTCCGGCTCTTCTACAGCCCTTGCGATCCGTGAAATCTCAACTGCCCCTCCCATAGTGAAGAGGATTGCTTCAATGATCCCTTCCAGCTTCTGTAACTCCATCGTCCTCCTCCTTTTCTGGGGACAGAATCCATATCTCCCCGAATGTTTCTTCCTGTCTGGCTGTGATCGTTCCTGCTTTCATCATTTCCAGCACCGCAAGGAAAGTGACAATCACCTGTACCTTCGATGACTGCCGCATCAGGAGATCCCGGAAACGAAAGGAATGATGGGTTTTTGTGTATTGGGAAATGTAATCCATCTTTTCCGGAAGGGTGACTTCCTCTTTTTCGATCTTTCCGAACCGGCTTCGGACCGGGTCGATCTTCTCGTTCTGTCGTCTCATGACCTCCTGAAAAATCTCATTCAGCCGCGTCAGAGTCAGATCTCCGATCAGCTCGTCCAGATTGACAGGAGGTGTATACTCTGCCACTTCTTTTGGAAGATCTGCTTCCCGGTACATCCGTCTCTCTCCGAGGACTTCTCTGTCCCGCAGTTCGTAAGCCATATATTTGTACATCTTATACTGCAGCAGCTGTTCTACCAGCTCCTGGCGCGGGTCCTCTTCTTCCCCCTCTTCGTTTACCTCTTTTGGAAGAAGCATCCGGCATTTAATATCCAGAAGTGTTGCTGCCATCACAAGGAATTCGCTCATGACATTCAGGTCTTCCTTTTCCATCTGCCGGATATAATCCATGTACTGATTTGTAATCTCTACAATCGGAATGTCGTAGATGTCAATTTTATTTTTATCAATCAGGTGGAGGAGCAGATCCAGGGGCCCCTCAAACACCGGAAGCTTTACCGGTATACCCATGTGGTTCCTTCTTTCTCTTCGCTTCGTCTAACCGTTTTATTATACATGATCTTCCTTCTTTTCTCAAGTCAAACCCTGTTTTCTCCGGAGGACTTTCCCCGGATGACGACGACCTCTGCACGGTCAAAAAGCCGCAGCGGAATGCTGTGGCCGCCCAGTCCTTTGCTGACAATGATATCGCTTTCTCCTCTTTTGGAATGTTCCCCGGAATATTTTGGGAAGAACGTCAACTGCGGAGAAATCACTCCTCCGATTCCCGGCAGCCGCAGTACGCCTCCGTGCAGGTGCCCGCACAGTACCAGATCCATTCCCCAGTCTGCATAGGTCTGTGCATAAAGAGCCTGATGGGCCAGAAGAATTTTATAAGGTCCTCCTTCCCGGACCGGACGCATATCAAACTGTCCTGGCATGAGATGCTCCGGGCTGTCATCCTGAAAGGCAGGATATCGTTTCCAGGGAACCTGTTTGGCAAAAAACGAAATCGGAATTTCCAGTCCTCCGATCTGAACCTTCTGTCCTCCCAGGCTGACTGTCACAGCCTCATTTTCCAGCATCCGGATCCCGGCATCCACCAGTCTCTTTTTATAATCCTGATATGCGGTTCCATACTCATCTTCACACTCTTTCATCCTCTGTTCATGATTCCCGTTTGCACAGTACACCGGAGCAATGGCCGGCAGCTGCTCCAGAAAGGCTGCTGCCTTTTCGTATTTCTCTCCGGTACTTCGAATCAGCATATCTCCGCCGACCAGAATCAGATCCGGCTGCTCTGTGCGGACCGCCTGAAGAAGCTTTTCATTGCCTTTTCCATACTCCTGATTGTGAAGATCGCTCAAAAATACGATCTTCCATCCGGTTCCCGGCTCTTCCACCTTTGTATCCACATCATAGTACTGCACCACAAATGTATGATTCTCATAATAGATCCGAATCAGTACGAGAATAACCAGAATCAGAATCACTAGAATGGCCTTGATCATTCCGTCAGCTCCTCCGTTTCCTTTTCTGTCCCTTCTCCCTCTGCCGCTCTCCGGACTGCCTTATAAAGATCCCGGATTGTGTCAAAACAGTAATCCGGCTTCCACCGGCTTGTCCTCACTTCCTCTTCATCCGCCTCGCCGGTATAGACAACCGCCGTCTCCATCCCGGCATTGATTCCGCAGGCTATATCCGTGTAAAGCCTGTCCCCGACTACCAGGAATTCTTCCAAAGATCCTCCGCACTGTTCTGCACATAGATCTGCAATCACCCGGTTTGGTTTACCGATAAACTCCGGAGATCTTCCAACCGTATCCCGGAGCATCCCGCAGATCGCCCCACAGTCTGGAATATACCCAAATGGTGCCGGACATCGAAGATCCGGATTGGTCCCAAGGAACTCTATCCCTTCCCGAAACAGCAGTTCACAGGCTTTTGAAAGCTTTTCATACCGAAGTGTATCGTCAAACCCGACAAGTACACAGGCCACATCCGGATCTGCCTCCTCTGTCACCTGAATCCCGAACTCCTTGAGCTCTTCCAGGAAAGAAGGCGTTCCCAGTACAAACACCTTCTTCCCGGCATACTGTTCTTTCATATACAGGCAGGCTGCGTAGGAAGCTGTCATAAACTGGTCCTCCACCGTATGGATTCCCCATCTGGCAAATTTGTCCACGTAGTCTTTTCTGCTCTTTGTTGAATTGTTCGTAATGTAAAAACTGCGGCCGCCGGACTGCTCGATCCATTCCAGGAATTCTTTTGTCCCGTCATATAATGTCTCCCCGACAGCCAGCGTCCCGTCAATATCAAATAAAAAATACTTTTTCTCTTTTAACATCTTTCTGGCTCCTTTTCCTAGACATTATATAATTTTTCTCTTTCATTTACAATGAAAAGCTGTCCAAAACCTCCTCTACTGCCCGTTTCAGTGACATGGCAGGCACATCAGATGCGGCAGTCAGCTCTACCGTACCGATCTCTTTTCCATCCAGCAGATACTGAACCGTTCCCGCCTTCTGCCCTTTCCTGACCGGTGCCTTCAAAGAGGCTTCTGCCTTCACCTTTTTTTCAATGCCGCTAAGGTCCGCTCCGGTGACATCAATATAGGAAAATCCGCTCTTTTGAACCGCCTCCACCTGGTCTTTCTCTCCATGTGTTACAGGAATGGTTTTCCGTACTGATTCCCAGTCCGGATCTTCATATTTTCTGCAAATGGAAAAGCCATAATTCAACAGAGTCTGCGCATCTGCAAACCGGGTCTTTACATCCGGAGCCGCCATGATAACGGCTATCAGGTCCAGACCGTCCTTTTGTGCCGTCGCGGAAAGACAGAATTTTGCTTCTCCTGTAGAACCGGTCTTCAGCCCTGTGGCATAGGAATACTGCCGGATCAGTTTATTGGTATTGGAAAGACCGAACTCTTCTTCCCCTTTTTTCGTTTTATGTATTATCGTATCCATCCAGATCTTCGTATATTCATACACATCCGGATATCTGGTAATCAGTTCCCTGGACATCAGCGCAATGTCCCGTGCCGTTGTCACATGGCCGTCTGTATCCAGCCCGTTACAATTCTTGAAAACGGTATGCTCCATTCCAAGCCCTTTGGCCCGTTCATTCATCTGCTGTACAAAGGCCTCCTCGGTGCCGGAAATATATTCCGCCATTGCCACACAGGCATCGTTTGCACTGGAGACAACAATGCATTTTAGAAGGGTATCTACCGTCTGTTCTTCCCCTGCTTCCAGAAAGACCTGGCTTCCGCCCATGGAAGCCGCGTATTCCGATGTGGTCACCACGTCCTCTTTGTGAATCTTTCCCTCTGAGAGCGCATCATAAATCAGAAGGATGGTCATAACCTTTGTGACGCTTGCCGGAGGCCTCCTGGTATCCGCGTCTTTTTCATACAACACCGTTCCGGTCGATGCTTCCATCAAAAGAACAGAAGGAGCAGTAACGGATACACTCCCCGTATCTTCTCCTTCTGTCTTGTCTTCCGCCCTGACAGCCGGGCTCCATGAAAGTCCAATCATGACCGCCGCCATCAGCACTGCTATCCACTTTTTCACATGCTACCTCTTCACCTGGCATTTATTACATTGTAGGATTCCTCTTGAAAAATTATGCATGTCCTCCTTCGGAAAGAATCGGAAATGAAAGGCGGATCGTAAACCAGTTCCCTTTCAAAAACGCCCGGATCTCTCCATGCATCCGAAGCGTGAACTCTTTTGCTATAGAAAGTCCAAGTCCGGAGGAGGACGTCCTGGTCCTTGCTTCATCGGCCTTATAAAACCGCTCAAACACCTTCTCCACATCAATCTCTTCTGGCCGTGCGGTGTAATTGCTGCATTCCACCACCGCCCATCCGTCTTTTTGCTTCAACGAAAGCCGCATTGCTCCTTCGCCGTGGTCCAGTCCGTTTTTCATCATATTCTGGATGGTTCTCCGTAGTCCCGTCTCATTTCCCTCGATTTGAAGCTGCGTCTCTGTAATTTCAATGTCCGGTTCTATCCCACGTTCCAGCCAGACATCATAATAGGAAAATGCCGTTTCCACAAGAATCCGGTTCAGATAAAGCGGCTCCAGCTTCAGTTCATATGTCTCATTTTTCAGCTTTGTATAAGTAAACAGCTCCTCCAGCATTTCCTTAAGACTTGCGATCCGCTCCTGGATGACGCCCAGATACCGCTCCCGCTCTTCCTTTTGCCCGCTGTCTTTTAAGAGTTGAAAATATCCGTCCAGAGAAGTCAGCGGAGTACGGATATCGTGGGAGAGATTCGTATAGGCATCTGAAATATCCTGCTCCTTTTTCAGATATCGTCTCCTTTGCTCCCGCTGCCTCTCCAGCATCTCATTAAGTTCATCCGTCAGTTCCCGGATTCCAAAAGAATCCATCTGACGGGTAATCAAAAGGTTACTGTCATGCTCCTGTAGAAACGCCAGCTGGCGGCAGATTTCCCGTATCTGCCGCCTGTATGATGCCAGTATGATAAACAGTACAGCCACAAGGGCTGCCAGAATTGCTATGATCCATTCCATCTATCTGATGTCCCTTCTTTGAAATACGATGGCACTGACTGCTGTAAATACAACCCCGTAGACTACGGCAACCAGAGCCGCCTTCACCAGAAGCTCCGGGCTTCCGTTGAGCTTCAGCATGCCGATCGTTCCGGTGACAGTATAGGAAAGCAGATCCACTGTCCGGCCTGTCAGGGTATGAATCCACCTGGCTGCCATACCTCAAAAGAGAACCGTCACATTCATGCAGAGCAAAATGGCCAGTGTCATACTGATAATATTGTTAAGAATTATAATGGAGAGCCCCATTACAATCAAAGCCAGTGCATAATGCAGTAAAATCTGTACGGCTGCGTATCCCAGCAGATCGGACACTGGTCCGATTTCCAGATAGCCGAAAAAGACCGCATTGCTGAGTGCCTGTATGAGGAAGGTAACCGCAAAGGTCAGAACCGTATAGAAAAACAGGATGACTGCCTTGGAAAGTACCAGATCTGCTCTTCTTTTACACTGTCCCCCGATATTTTTAATATATCCACTCCGGATATCTGCTGTTGCAAAAAGCACTGCAAAGATCACCACAAAAACAGCTTCCACTTTTCCCTGGGTGTTGGCATAAAACATATCATAGAGCGTAGCCTTCTGCCCCGGTTCGGTAGGTACCGTCACATACATTCCCAGATTTTCCGCACTGTCTTCGACACTTTCCTGCACTGTGTCCCAGTTTTTTGCGCTTGCCTCCGGGTCCTTGTATTCCTCCCTCATCGTTGCGGTGGTCAAAATCAACATGGCCGCAAGAAGGGCCCAGAGAATATACTGGCTTTTTGATTTGAGCATCCGGTAAAAGTCCATTTTAATGAGATTCAGCATGAGAGGCACCTCCTGTCAGATTCAGATAATAGTTTTCCAGCTTTTCGCTGCATACTTTTAACTCCAGGATCTCTGTCCCGGCTCGTATCAGTTCCCGGTTTAACCAGGCACTTTTTTCGATTCCTTCATAGACCCACACATGATTCGAATCGATGATCTGGTACTGGCGGACCCCAAGAGTATCCAGCACCGGTACGACCTGTTCCGGCGCATCTGCCGTAATCTCGATTCGTTCCCCGCATCGTTCCATCAGCTCTTCCCTTGTGATCTCCTCAATCAGTTCTCCATGATGAATGATCCCGTAATCCGTGGCAATCTTGGAGAGCTCCTCCAGGATATGGCTGGAAATCAAAATCGTCATATTCCGCTCCTGATTCAGTCTCAGAATCGTATCCCGGATCTCCACGATCCCCTGTGGATCCAATCCGTTAATCGGTTCATCCAAGAGCAGCAGGTCCGGTTCCCCTACAAGGGCCAGACCGATTCCAAGCCTTTGCTTCATTCCAAGCGAGAACTGTTTCGTCTTTTTCTTTCCTGCATCAGAAAGTCCGACCGTTTTCAGAATCTCTTCTATATATCCTTTTTTATGAATCCCGCAGAAACGGCATTTTAAATCCAGGTTGTCGTAGGCGCTCAGATTTCCGTAGATCCCCGGCGCTTCAATCAGGCAACCGATCCGGGACCGGACTTCTTTGGCCTTCTTTCCATTCATGCCAAACAGCTCAATCTCACCGCTGCTTGGATACGCAAGTCCCGCAAGCATTTTTAAAAAGGTCGTTTTTCCTGCGCCGTTCCGCCCGATCAGGCCATACACCGCGCCTTTTCGGACATGCATGCTGATCTGGCTGACCGCTCTGTGATGTCCGTATTGTTTTGTAAGTCTCTGTGTTCTGACTATCATTTGGTTCACTTTGTTCATCTCCTTTTTTTATTTGCTTTCATCTTACACGTTCTTTCCAAATCCTTCGCAAATAAAAAGTAAAGACTTCGTAAAGATCCTATCTGGAAAGTGTATAGCCAATGCCCCAGACCGTATCGATAAAGGTACGGTCTGATACTGCTTTTAATTTCCTGCGGATATTACTGATATGAACATCAATCGCCTTTGTCTCCCCCATAAAGGGCTCCTCCCATGCAGCTTCAAAGATCTCTTCCTTACTGAAAACCTTTTTCGGCCATTTCAGAAACAACTCCAGAATGAGAAATTCCTGCCGGGTCACTCCTTCCAGAGGCACCCCGTCCACATAGATCTGGTGCTCTTCCTCGTTTAGCATCAGCCCATTGTGCTCCAGCACCTTCTTTTCCCCTGTTCCGGAATGTTTCCGAAGCTGCACCTGCACCCTTGCCAGCACTTCCCGGATCTCAAAAGGCTTCACCACATAATCATCAGCGCCTCCGAGCAGTACATCTACCTTGTCATCCATCTCATCCTTTGCGGACAGAACGATAACCGGAATATCCCCCTTTGACCGGATCTCCTTTAACAACGCCTCCCCGGACATTCCCGGAAGCATCAGATCCAGAAGGACAAGATCTGGTTTTTCCTGTCCAAGAACCAGCTTTCCTTCTGTCCCGGAAAATGCCTGTACACAGCGGTACCCTTCTTTTTGCAATGTTTCTTTTAACATTTCATTGATATGAACATCATCTTCCACAATCAAAATCATACTCATGGTGTTTCCTTCCTTTTGGCTCGTCTTTTCCTATCGTACCACGTACAAAGTGCCCTGTAAACCAAAAAAACAGGATGCCTTCCGGCATCCTGTCTCTGCACATCTTAGTTATATTTACGTTTTCTAGCAGCCTCAGATTTCTTTTTACGTCTTACGCTTGGT
>CAJFMZ010000043.1 GCA_904393575.1 uncultured Sellimonas sp.
TAATACCGCTCTTCGTCGGCAGTGAGGGGCTGTGGAAATGATTTCAAGGGAATACGCACCTCTTAACATGTTTGCTAACAGTTTATGACCAGGCGGGATTTTTTGTGCTTTTCCCAAATAAGAATTGACATTTGGGGACAGAGAGACTACCATAAAATCAGAGATCTGAACATTTCAATGCCGGTTCCGGCAACACCAGGGATTCACCTGGATATCTCCAAGGGAAAATCAGAAAAGAATATATGGGATTTGCAATGGTAAAATCAGCAGTGATGGACGGCCTTACGGTCAGAGAAGTCTGTGTGGAGGCGGATACGGGAAGCGGGCTCCCGATCTTTCATATGGTGGGATACCTGTCTTCGGAGGTGAAAGAGGCGGGAGAGCGGGTAAGAACGGCGATCCGGCATACAAGAGCGCGGCTGCAGCCTCAGCGGATGGTGGTCAATCTTTCGCCTGCGGATATCCGAAAGACAGGAGCATCCTTTGACCTGCCGATTGCAGTGGCACTGGCCCTGTCGGCGGCGTGCATCGCATGCAGGTGTGAGAAAAAGCTCCTGTTTATCGGGGAGCTGAGTCTGGACGCAAAAGTCCGAAAAGTAAAGGGGATCCTTCCGATTGTATCTTTTGCAAGAGAGCATGGATTTGAGATCTGTATCGTGCCATGGGAAAATGAGGCGGAAGGAAAGCTGGCAGAAGGCATTGAGGTGATCGGGGTATCTACCCTGTCCGAGGTCTGGGATTTTCTGGAGGATGGGATCCGGCCTCCCAGGAGAGTATATGCCAGGAAAGAGACTCCGGTGCCGGAAGAAGATCTGGATTTCTCGGAGATTAAGGGACAGAGCGGTTTAAGGCGGGCCTCCGAGGTGGCTGCGGCAGGATGCCATAATATTCTGTACATTGGTCCTCCGGGATCTGGGAAAACCATGGCGGCACAGAGGCTCAGGACGCTTCTGCCGGATATGGATGAGAAGACCAGCATGGAAACGACAACTATTTACAGTACGGCAGGACTGCTGGATGAGGTCAGCCCGCTTCTGAAAAGACCTCCATACCGGGAAGTGCACCATACGGTAACCAAGGCTGCACTTCTGGGAGGAGGAAGAGATCCTTCGGCAGGGGAACTGAGTCTTGCTCATGGAGGGATTCTGTTTCTGGATGAATTGTCCGAATACCAAAGATCGGTGCTGGATGCGCTCAGAGAGCCTCTGGAGACCAGACAGGTCCGGATTACAAGAAAGAAGGGCACCTATCTTTTCCCGGCCGATGTGCTGGTGGCGGCCGCCATGAATCCTTGCCCGTGCGGTTATTACCCGGACCTGGAGCGGTGCAGGTGTACACCGGGTGAGATTCACCGGTATTTAAGCAAAGTCAGCCAGCCTTTTCTCGACCGGATGGATATCTGCGTTGAGACGCCCTGTGTTTCCTATCAGGAGCTGGTAAACCGGAAGAAAGAGGAAACATCGGAACAGATCAGAGCACGGGTAGTACAGGCCAGAGAAATCCAGAAGAAGCGGTACCGGAACTGTGGTATTTTGAAAAACAGTCAGATGAGGCGGCAGGAAATCGAAACATACTGCTGTCTGGAAGGAAAAGAGAAGCAAATGATGGAACATGCTTTTGACAGACTCGGTCTGACAGCAAGAACATACTACAAGATTTTAAAAGTAGCCAGAACGATTGCGGATCTGGATGACAGTGTCCGGATCAAGACCTGTCATCTTGCGGAGGCTGTCAGTTACCGGATGGTGGATCAGACGATATGGGGGAATCAGAAACGATGATCAATGAAACAGATTATGTATACTGGCTTATGTGTATTCGCGGGATTTCATCCGCAAAAAAGCGTCTTTTGCAAGAGACGTTCCGCTCGGCAAGGAATGTGTTTTATATAGAAGAAACAGAGCGGGAGGCATGCTGGTTTCTGTCGGAAAAAGAAAAGGAGATACTCAAAAACGAACAGAAGACATCAGTTTTACAGGAGCGAGCCGGAAGATGGGCTAAGGCCCGACGGGAAGGAATCCGTCTTACTTTCTGGAAGGATGAATCTTATCCGGAAAAACTGACGAAAATTGCGCAGCCTCCCTATGCACTGTTTGGAGTGGGAGAGCGCTGCTTTTCCTGGAACGGGATAACGGCCGCGATTGTAGGGGCAAGAGATGCAAGTGTGTATGGGAAGCAGATGGCATATCGATTTGGAACAGAGCTGGCAAAGGCCGGTGTGAGGATAGTCAGCGGCATGGCAAGAGGCGTTGATGCAAGAGGTCTGGAAGGCGCCCTGGAGGCAGGAGGAGGGCACTGGGCGGTGCTCGGTTCCGGTGTGGATGTCTGTTATCCAAGAGAGAATTTCCGGCTGTATGAGACTTTGAAACAGGAAGGAGGCATCCTTTCGGAATATCTGCCCGGCACCCCGCCGCTGGCGGAAAATTTCCCGCCGAGGAACCGGATTATCAGCGGGCTTGCGGATGTGGTACTGGTAATGGAGGCCAGGAAGAAGAGTGGATCGTTGATTACGGCGGATTTTGCTCTGGAACAGGGAAAAGACGTCTATGCGCTTCCTGGGCCTGTCACCAGTTCTCTAAGCCAGGGGTGCCATCAGCTGATCCGTCAGGGAGCAGGCATCCTGATTTCTCCGGAAGAGCTCCTGGAAGATTTGCCGTATAAATTACAGAAATTACTCATAGAATTCAGTAAAAAATCAAGCGAAAATGAAATAATGCTTGAAAGTCCTGAAAAATTGTTGTATAGTGTTCTGAGCTTGGAGCCAAAAAATATTCAGGATATTCAGGAGGAATTATCCCTTCCAAGAGGGAAAGTAATGGAGGGACTTTTGAATCTGGAAATGAAAGGATGGATCCAGGAAGTTTCAAAAAATGATTATATCCGATTGAAATAAGAATGGATGTTGGATGGAGGAATACGAATTATGGCACGTTATCTGGTGATTGTGGAGTCGCCTGCAAAAGTAAAGACGATTAAAAAATTTCTGGGCAGCAATTATGTAGT
The DNA here is from genome assembly GCA_904393575.1 of uncultured Sellimonas sp. Lineage (GTDB taxonomy): Bacteria > Bacillota > Clostridia > Lachnospirales > Lachnospiraceae > Sellimonas. The sequence goes on from CAJFMZ010000043.1 coordinate 3,004, forward strand.
CATGGCTTCTCAGGGACATGTACGGGACCTGCCGAAAAGCCAGCTTGGAATTGATGTGGAGCATGATTTTGAACCAAAGTATATCACGATCAGGGGAAAAGGAGAGATTCTTGCTCAGCTCCGCAAAGAGGTGAAAAAGGCGGACAAGATCTATCTTGCAACTGACCCGGACCGTGAGGGAGAGGCGATTTCGTGGCACCTGACGAAGGCATTGAAGCTGGAAGGGAAAAAGGTATATCGGATCAGCTTTAACGAAATTACGAAAAATGCGGTCAAGGAGTCCATTAAAAATGCCCGTGAGATTGACATGAATCTGGTGGATGCGCAGCAGGCCAGAAGGGCACTGGACCGGATTGTGGGATATAAAATCAGTCCGCTCCTCTGGAAAAAGGTCAAGCGAGGCTTAAGTGCCGGCCGGGTTCAGTCGGTGGCTCTTCGGATTATCGCAGACCGTGAGGCGGAGATCGATGCGTTCATACCGGAAGAGTACTGGACACTGGACGCGGTTTTAAAGGTACGGGGCGAGAAGAAACCTCTGCGTGCTAAATTTTACGGAACAAAGAATGAAAAAATAACAATCCGCTCCGCTAAAGAAGAGCAGGAGATTGAACAGGCACTGGAACAGGCGCAGTTTCAGGTCGCGGAAGTCAAGAAAGGCGAGCGGACTCAGAAGTCGCCGCTTCCGTTTACGACGAGTACCATGCAGCAGGAAGCTTCCAAGGTGCTGAATTTTGCTACGCAGAAAACCATGAGGATTGCGCAGCAGCTGTACGAAGGAATTGATATCAAGGGACAGGGAACTGTCGGTATCATCACATACCTCCGTACGGATTCTACGCGTGTTTCCGAGGAGGCCGCACATCTTGCAAAAGAGTATATTACGTCGGTTTATGGGGCGGATTATGCGTCATCTTCAGAAAAGAAAAAAGATAATGGGAAAAATATTCAGGACGCCCATGAAGCAATCCGGCCTACGGATATATCGAGGACGCCGGCATCGCTGAAGGAGTCTCTTTCCAGAGACCAGTTCCGACTGTATCAGTTGATCTGGAAACGTTTTACGGCAAGTCAGATGAGCCCTGCCAGATTTGAGACCACCTCGGTCAAGATCGATGCGGGAGAGTACCGGTTTACTGTAGCGGCATCCAAAATTGCCTTTGATGGATTCCGTTCTGTTTATGTACAGCCGGACGAGGAAAAGGAAGAGAACAATGTGCTCCTGAAGAGTCTGGATGAGAATTCCGTGCTGACGAAAGAAGGATTTGAGAGCAAACAGCACTTTACGCAGCCTCCGGCTCATTACACAGAGGCTTCCCTCGTAAAGGCCCTGGAGGAGCTTGGCATTGGACGGCCAAGTACGTACGCGCCGACGATTTCTACGATTATTGCAAGGCGTTACGTGGCCAAAGAAAACAAAAACCTGTATCTGACAGAACTTGGAGAGGTAGTCAATAATATGATGCTGAAATCCTTCCCAAGTATTGTAGACGTGAATTTCACGGCAAATATGGAGGGACTGCTGGACCGGGTTGCGGAAGGAAAAGTGCAGTGGAAATCCGTGATCAGTAATTTTTATCCGGATCTGGAAGAAGCTGTAGAAGTAGCGGAAAAGGAACTGGAAGAAGTCAAGATTGAAGATGAGGTGACCGATGTCATCTGCGAGGAATGCGGACGAAACATGGTGATTAAATACGGGCCTCACGGCAAATTCCTGGCATGTCCTGGCTTCCCGGAATGCAGGAATACAAAGCCGTACCTGGAAAAAGCAGGGGTAGCCTGTCCGAAATGCGGAAAAGAGGTCGTGATCCGAAAGACAAAAAAAGGAAGGCGCTATTACGGATGTGAGAATAATCCGGAGTGTGATTTTATGTCCTGGCAGAAGCCTTCCGACAAGAAATGCCCGAAGTGCGGCAGTTACATGGTAGAAAAAGGGACCAAACTGGTATGCTCAGATCCTTCCTGCGGATATGTAGAAAAAAAAGAAAAAAAATAATTTTCGAAATTTATTGATAATACGAGAATTGTATGATAATATTAAAATATGATCCGCATATTCTATAATTTGTTCGTACAATTACAGGAAGCAACGTTATGAATTTGAATGGAGGAAAATTATGAGTGTACAATTATTGGATAAGACAAGGAAAATAAACAAATTGCTTCACAATAATAATTCCAGCAAAGTTGTTTTCAATGATATATGTGAAGTATTGACAGAAATTCTGAATTCAAATATCCTTGTTGTAAGTAAAAAGGGGAAAGTGCTGGGAATCAGCAAAAAAGATGATATTCGTCCTCTCACGGAGCTGATCGAGGGAGAAGTAGGAGGACACATTGATTCCATGCTGAATGAGCGTTTGCTGAGCGTTCTTTCAACAAAAGAAAATGTCAATCTTCAGACACTTGGTTTTGATGCAGAAACAGCAAAAGGATATCAGGCGATCGTTTCTCCGATTGAGATTGCTGGCGAACGGCTTGGAACCTTGTTTATTTACAAGCAGGACGAGGAATACGAGATTGACGATATTATTCTCAGCGAATATGGAACGACAGTAGTAGGACTGGAAATGCTCCGTTCTGTCAATGAAGAGAGCGCGGAAGAAACCAGAAAAGAGCATATTGTTCAGTCTGCCATCAGCACACTTTCTTTCTCAGAACTGGAGGCAATCATCCATATTTTCGATGAGCTTGACGGCATGGAGGGAATTCTTGTCGCAAGTAAAATTGCCGACAGGGTAGGAATTACGAGATCTGTAATTGTAAACGCACTGCGCAAATTCGAAAGTGCGGGAGTCATTGAATCCAGATCTTCCGGAATGAAGGGAACATATATCAAAGTAGTGAATGATTATGTGTTTACGGAACTTGAGAAGATAAAAAAAGAAAAACAAAAATAAGAGGCATGGGAACAGTAGGATATGCAAAAAAAGGAGCGTCAGTATTCTGAGGCTCCTTTTTGGGAAAGGAGAAGAACGATGTACGAGGACGGAGCTGCTGTATTACAGATGAAACATGCATTTCTGAAAACGGAGAAATACAACAGAAAGAAATATATGACCCGGATCAAAACATATGATCCGGTCAGTGAAGAGATGACACTGTACACAAGCCGCGGGGATGTGGATGAGTTTTCATTGGATGCAGTATACGAATGTATTTTTGAAGTGAAAGAAGGACGGTTTGGGTGTGAAGGTGTGATCCGGAAGCGGTTTCGGGATCAGCAGAAAGATCAGATTGTCTTCCGCATTCAGAATGGATTTTATAAAGTCTGATCAAAAGAATTATAAACGAATTATAAAGAATGAGAATGGCTGTTGACAAATAAAATAGAGAGTGCTATTTTATTACTAGAGTGTTTTAGCACTCTAGTTCAATGAGTGCTGATAAAAATGATAGACAATAAAGGAGGAACAATCATGAAATTAGTACCATTAAGTGACAGAGTTGTATTAAAGCAAATGGAAGCGGAAGAGACGACCAAATCAGGGATCGTACTTCCTGGACAAAATAAAGAGAAACCGCAGCAGGCAGAAGTAATTGCTGTGGGACCGGGAGGACTTGTAGACGGAAAAGAAGTGGAGATGAAAGTTTCCGTTGGAGATAAAGTGATTTATTCAAAATACGCTGGAACAGAAGTAGAGCTTGATGATGAAGAATACATCATCGTAAGACAGAGCGATATTCTCGCAGTCATTGAAGCATAAGAATAAACAGCAAAACATCAGATTTTATTATAAATAGATTATGGAGGGATTAGAAATGGCTAAGGAAATTAAATATGGAGCAGAAGCCAGAACAGCACTTGAAACAGGTGTAAATAAACTTGCTGACACAGTCAGAGTCACACTTGGACCAAAAGGAAGAAATGTCGTACTTGACAAATCATTCGGCGCACCGCTGATTACAAATGATGGTGTAACAATCGCAAAGGAGATCGAACTGGAAGATCCATTTGAAAACATGGGCGCACAGCTCATCCGCGAAGTCGCATCCAAGACAAACGATGTAGCAGGTGACGGAACTACAACAGCAACTGTACTTGCTCAGGCTATGGTTCATGAAGGAATGAGAAACCTTGCGGCAGGAGCGAATCCGATCGTTCTGAGAAAAGGAATGAAAAAGGCGACAGACCGTGCGGTAGAAGAAATTGCGAAAATGAGCAGCAAAGTAAAAGATAAAGCACAGATCGCAAGAGTTGCAGCTGTATCTTCCAGCGATGAAGAAGTTGGAAACATGGTTGCAGACGCTATGGAGAAAGTTTCCAACGATGGTGTCATCACAATCGAAGAATCCAAAACCATGAAGACAGAACTGGACCTGGTAGAAGGTATGCAGTTTGACCGTGGATACATTTCCGCATACATGGCTACCGATATGGATAAGATGGAAGCAAACCTGGAAGATCCATACATCCTGATCACAGACAAGAAGATTTCCAACATTCAGGAACTGCTTCCGCTTTTGGAACAGGTTGTACAGGCAGGCGCAAGACTTCTGATTATCGCAGAGGATGTAGAAGGAGAAGCACTGACCACTCTGATCGTAAACAAACTGCGTGGTACATTCAATGTTGTAGCAGTAAAAGCTCCTGGATACGGTGACAGAAGAAAAGAAATGCTCCGTGATATCGCAATCCTGACAGGCGGAGAAGTGATCTCTGAAGAACTGGGACTGGATCTGAAAGAGACCACACTGGATCAGCTTGGACGTGCAAAATCTGTAAAAGTACAGAAAGAAAATACTACGATTGTTGACGGTATGGGAGAGAAGTCCGCAATCGATGCGCGGATTGCTCAGATCAAGGCTCAGATTGAAGAAACAACATCTGATTTTGACAGAGAAAAACTTCAGGAAAGACTTGCAAAACTCGCAGGCGGCGTAGCTGTCATTCGTGTCGGCGCGGCAACTGAGACAGAAATGAAGGAAGCAAAACTTCGTATGGAAGATGCCCTTGCAGCTACAAGAGCAGCAGTAGAAGAAGGAATCATCGCCGGAGGCGGATCTGCGTATGTTCACGCGACAAAAGCTCTGGAAGGACTTGTTTCCAGCCTGGAAGGAGACGAAAAGACAGGTGCTCAGATCATCATGAAGGCACTGGAAGCTCCGCTTTACAGAATTGCAGCAAACGCAGGACTGGAAGGCTCTGTTATTATCAACAAGGTAAAAGAGTCCGAACCGGGAATCGGATTTGACGCATACAAAGAAGAATATGTAGATATGGTTGCAGAAGGCATCCTGGATCCTGCAAAGGTAACAAGAAGCGCTCTTCAGAACGCGACAAGTGTAGCTTCTACACTTCTGACAACAGAATCTGTAGTTGCAAATATTAAGGAAGAGACACCGGCAGCGGCAGCAAATCCGGGCATGGGAATGATGTAAATCTTAAAAATTAGAAAACTCCTCATATGAGGAGTTTTCTTTTTGTTCAGGAAATGTTATACTGTGTAGGAATAAACAGATGGAGGAAACGTGTATGAGCGATTATTACACAGAGCAGCTAGTGAAAAAGAAATCGGACGGAAAAGATCTTATTATCAAAGTCCTGTTGGTTTTCTGTACGGTTCTTTCCTTTTTCTTTGTTTTACTAATGCCGTTTTTACTGATTCTTCCGGTGCTGATGATTGTACTGGATTACTTTTTATTCCGCAGACTGGATCTGGAATATGAATATCTGTTCGTAAACGGAGATCTGGACATTGACAAAATCATGGGAAAGCAAAAGAGAAAACGGGTTTTTTCCATGAATGTCAATGATATGGAGCTTCTTGCTCCTGTGGGAGCCGGAGAGCTGAATCAATACAGAAACGGCAAGGTACTGGACTATAGTTCTCATATGCCGAATGCAAAATGTTACGTGATGGTTGTCACGAAAGATGGGCAGCAGACAAAGGTCATCTTTGAACCGGAGCAGGTGATTCTGGATGGAATGAGGATGCTGGCGCCGAGAAAAGTCATCTTGTAAACAGAAGAAAGAGTTGACATTATATTTATTTTTCGGTATCATATCATTTAAACCAAAAACAGTCAGAGAAAGAGAGGAAATGAAGTCATGGGTAAGATTATTGGAGAAGGTATTACGTTTGATGATGTATTGCTGGTACCTGCTTATTCGGAAGTGATTCCGAACCAGGTCGATCTGTCTACACATTTGACTAAGAAGATTCAGTTAAATATCCCGATGATGAGTGCCGGGATGGACACGGTAACCGAACATCGTATGGCGATTGCGATGGCGCGTCAGGGCGGTATCGGTATCATTCACAAGAATATGTCGATCGAGGCGCAGGCAGAAGAGGTGGACAAAGTAAAACGTTCTGAAAATGGTGTTATCACAGATCCATTTTATCTGTCTCCGGAACATACACTGGAAGATGCAAATAATCTGATGGCAAAATTCCGTATTTCCGGTGTGCCGATTACAGAAAATGGAAAGCTGGTTGGTATTATTACGAACCGGGATCTGAAATTTGAGACAGATTTTTCAAAAAAAATCAAAGAGTCCATGACTTCAGAAGGCTTGATTACAGCGGAGGAGGGCATTACTCTGGAGGAGGCAAAAAATATTCTTGCCAAGGCCAGAAAGGAAAAACTCCCGATCGTAGACAAGAATTTTAACCTCAAGGGTCTGATTACGATCAAGGATATCGAGAAGCAGATCAAGTATCCGCTCTCAGCAAAGGATGAACAGGGTCGTCTGCTCTGCGGCGCTGCTGTTGGTATCACGGCAAACTGCCTGGAAAGAGTGGAGGCGCTGGTGAATGCAAAAGTGGATGTGGTTGTTCTTGATTCTGCTCACGGACATTCCGCAAATGTACTCCGCTGCGTACGTATGATCAAGGAAAGCTTCCCGGATCTTCAGGTTATTGCAGGAAATGTTGCGACCGCAGAGGCGACAAAGGCGCTGATTGAGGCCGGAGTAGATGCAGTGAAGGTCGGAATCGGACCTGGTTCTATCTGTACGACGCGAGTGGTCGCAGGAATCGGTGTTCCGCAGGTGACTGCAGTCATGAACTGCTACGAGGCGGCAAAAGAATATGGTATTCCGATTATCGCAGACGGAGGTATCAAGTACTCAGGAGATATGACAAAGGCTATTGCGGCCGGAGCGAATATCTGCATGATGGGAAGCATCTTTGCCGGATGTGACGAAAGTCCGGGATCTTTCGAACTGTTCCAGGGAAGAAAATACAAAGTTTACCGTGGAATGGGATCTATCGCAGCTATGGAAAACGGAAGCAAGGACCGTTATTTCCAGACAGACGCGAAGAAGCTTGTGCCGGAAGGCGTGGAAGGACGTGTTGCCTACAAGGGTACAGTAGAAGACACAGTATTCCAGTTGATGGGCGGACTTCGTTCCGGTATGGGATACTGCGGAACAAAGACAATAGAAGAGCTGAAAGAGAACGGAAGATTTGTCAAGATTTCCTCGGCAGCTCTGAAGGAAAGCCATCCGCACGACATCCACATTACAAAAGAAGCACCAAACTACAGCGTTGATGAATAAAGAGTAAAAGAGGTTTCTGCCCTTCCAGACGAGATGGACAGAGGCCTCTTTTTTTGCATGAAAATCCTGGAATAAGAAAAGCTTAAGAAAATCCGGCTGAATTTTTTAAAATCCGTGTCTGGATTTCGTTTATAATGGAAGAGGAGAAAACAAGAAGGGGAATGATACCGTGCGAAAGAGAAGACAAAGAAAAAGAAAGAAAAATGGATTTTTGAAAGCGGGCCTGCTCTTTCTGGCAGTCATTACCGTAGCATTAGGAGTGATGAAGATCGCAGGAGCAGGGCCCTTTTTTTACGGATATACAGAACGAAAAGGAGGAGTGGTAGACACTTACCGGCCAGACATGACAGTGGATCTTCTGACTCCGAACCCTTATTCCAGACCTGAGACGTCAACATCAAGAATTCGGAATATCGTCATTCACTATACTGCAAATCCGGGAGCAACCGCAAAGCAGAACAGAGATTACTTTGAGGGGTTAAAAGATACGCATCTTACCAAAGCGAGCAGCCATTTTATCGTGGGGATCGAAGGAGAAATCATTCAGTGCATTCCGACCTGGGAGGTTGCCTATGCTTCCAACAGCAGGAATGGAGACTCGGTGTCCATCGAATGCTGTCATCCGGACGAGACCGGCGAATTTACCGGTGCGACGTATGATTCCATGGTGAAACTTTCGGCCTGGCTGTGTCTGAAATTCGGACTGACAGAGAACGATCTGATCCGGCATTACGATATTACTGGAAAAATCTGTCCGAAATATTTCGTGGATTATCCGGAAAAATGGGAGGAGTTTCGGTCCGATGTCGGAAAAACGCTTGAAAAAATGAGTTAAACTGGTTATGATAGTAAAAGCAAAATGAGAACAGAAATTAGGGAGGCTGCTAGATTTATGGAAAAAGAATTTGATGTAATTGCACTTGGCGAATTGTTAATTGATTTTACAATGAACGGAACGAGCGGACAGGGAAATCAGATGTTTGAGGCCTGCCCTGGAGGAGCTCCATGCAATGTGCTTGCCATGCTGAACAAACTGGGCAAAAAGACGGCCTTTATCGGAAAAGTGGGAAAAGATCAGTTTGGAATCATGTTAAAACATACGTTGGAGCAGGCAGGCATTAATACGGACCATCTGTACATGGACTCGGAAGTGCATACAACGCTGGCGCTTGTCCATACTCTGGAAAACGGTGACAGGGATTTCTCCTTCTATCGGAATCCGGGTGCCGATATGATGCTTACGGAAGATGAGGTGGATGCTGAATTCCTGAAAAAAGGAAAGTTATTCCATTTTGGAACGCTTTCCATGACTCATGAGGGCATACGAAAGGCTACGAAAAAAGCACTGAAAGCTGCAAAGGAAGCAGGCATGATGATTTCATTTGATCCAAATTTAAGACCGCCTCTCTGGGATACGATGGAGAATGCAAAAGAGCAGATCCGGTATGGGATGGGATACTGTGACATTCTGAAAATTTCGGACAATGAAATCCAGTTCATCACCGGTAAAGAAGATTATGATGAAGGTGTGAAGATGCTGGAAGAAGAATATCACATTCCACTGATTCTCCTGACCATGGGAGCAGATGGAAGCCGGGCTTATTACAAAGGGATGCGGGTTGAATGCGGCGGATTCTCCTGCGATACGATTGAGACAACAGGGGCCGGAGATACCTTCTGCGGAAGTGCGTTAAGTTATCTGGTGGATCACGGGCTGGATCAGCTGACAGAGGAAAACCTGAAGGAAATGCTGACCTTTGCCAATGCGGCTGCGGCGATTATCACTACAAGGAAGGGAGCAATCCGTTCCATGCCGGAGCGTGAGGAAGTAGAGAATCTGATCCGCACTACGGAGGAAAAGGAATGTTAGAGCGCTTTTTTCCGGATGACTACATGGCATCGGCCTATGTCATCCCCTTTCAGGAGCTGTATCAGGAGGGATTCCGGGGAGTTATTTTTGATATTGACAATACCCTGGTCCCGCACGGGGCTCCTGCGGATGAGAGAGCGAAAAAGCTGTTCCGGAGTCTGAAAGAGATGGGATATTCCTGCTGCCTTCTGTCGAATAATCAAAAGCCAAGGGTACAGATGTTCAATGAAGAGATTGGTGCGTATTATATCTGTAATGCACATAAGCCATCTGTCAGGAATTATCAGAAGGCGATGAAGCTGATGGGAACGGACCGGACGAACACACTGTTTGTGGGGGATCAGCTTTTTACAGACGTATGGGGAGCAAAGAGGACCGGAATCCGGAATATCCTCGTGCGGCCGATTCATCCGAAAGAGGAAATTCAGATCGTACTGAAGCGGTTTCTGGAAAAAATCGTACTTCATTTTTATTTAAAAGAGAAAAAGAAATAATACGAAATACCTGCCCAGGATGGTTCATCTGTAAGAGTTTCCCCTCCTGAAAAGCTTGACACAAATTTTTCGGGGGGGGGGTATAATGAAAAAGAGAATTTTACAAAAGAGGGCAGAAGCATGACGATACTGGAGTTTATTGAAAAACAGTTGAAACACCGATACCAGATTACGGAGATTCAATGTCTGGATGAAGTTCTGGATGGGCCGGATCTTGTATTGGTTTTATTTGACAGAAATGATTCGATCGATCGAGTGATCGGGAAAATAAAAAACAGCCGGGGACATTACAGCTCGGTTATTCTCCTGGAAGGGGATCAGGAACTGTTGGATCCCGTAGTCGGAAATTTTCAAAAGAACGGACTGGATCTGATCTGTATCCGGGAGGATGTGTACGATGGAAAATCATTTACAAGACTTGATTTTGAAAGACTCTGGTAAAGAATTGGAGAAGAGGATGAAAACAGTCAAGATCAGAAATCTGCTGATCGGGGAGGGACGGCCGAAAATCTGTGTTCCGTTGATGGGAGATAGAGAAGCGGTTCTTCGGACGGCGGAAGGAATCAAAAATGGCCATGCGGATTTGGCGGAGTGGCGTATGGATACGGATCCGGACGTGAAAGATGAAAAGGCAGTGATCCGGACGGCAAAGAAGCTGAGGGAGACTCTTGGCGAGCTTCCGATTCTGTTTACATTTCGAAGCCGGGAGGAAGGCGGCAGTGCAGAGCTCACGGAAGAGAGATATCAAAGCCTGAACGAATCAGTGATTTGTTCCGGCCTGGCGGATTTGGTGGATATTGAATTTTTCAAAGACAGGCAGGTTGTAGATGACTTGATTTTCATGGCCAGAAAAAAGAATGTCAGAACAGTGCTTTCCAGTCATGATTTTCAGAAGACTCCTTCGGAGGAGGAAATAGTCAACAGACTCTGTGCCATGCAGAAGGCGGGTGCGGACCTGGCCAAAATTGCTGTCATGCCCCAGTCGGAAGAGGATGTTGTAAGACTTTTAAATGCCACCTGGAAGATGAAAACTCAGCATCAGGACACACCGGTGATCACGATGTCCATGGGAGCGACAGGAGTTCCAAGCCGGATCTGTGGAGAACTTTTCGGGTCAGCGGTGACCTTTGCGGCATTTGAAAAGGCCTCTGCGCCAGGACAACTGCAACTGGAAGAAGCATATGAAATTCTGGAAAAGCTGCATGTGTAATTTGGAGAAAAAACGGAGAAATTTGTAAGATGAAAGTATTTTTCGTAACTTTCAGTTGAAAAAAGAGTCCGAATCATATAAAATAGGAAATAATGAAAGATTAGAATTAGAAAGAATACGTCTGTATTCGTTTAAGGAGGATTTAAAGATGATTTCAGCAGGCGAATTTAGAAACGGTTTAACCGTTGAGATTGACGGGAACGTATACCAGATTCTGGAATTCCAGCATGTAAAACCAGGAAAAGGAGCAGCGTTTGTCAGAACAAAATTAAAAAATGTGATGAACGGTGGTGTAGTGGAAAAGACATTCAGACCAACTGAAAAATTCCCGAAAGCTCACATTGAGAGAAAATCCATGCAGTATCTGTATTCAGACGGAGATCTGTACTACTTCATGGATGGCGAGACTTTTGATCAGATCGCACTGAACGAGGAGACCATCGGAGATGCTCTGAAATTTGTGAAAGAAAACGAAGAAGTCAAGATTTGTTCCTATCAGGGAGAAGTATTTGCAGTTGAGCCGCCATTATTCGCGGAGCTGGCAGTAACAGCTACAGAACCGGGAGTAAAAGGTGATACAGCTACAGGTGCAACCAAACCGGCGACAGTAGAGACAGGAGCGACGGTTATGGTGCCTCTGTTTGTAAACGAAGGAGATATTTTGAAAATCGATACACGTACAGGAGAGTATCTCTCAAGAGTATAATGCAAGGATTTGATTGCCCCGCCACGGCGGGGCTTTTTTGCTGCGTTAAGAGGTTTTCTGAGAAAAAGAGTTGCATTCTATGAT
>CAJFMZ010000044.1 GCA_904393575.1 uncultured Sellimonas sp.
ATGGCGCAGGAAACATGGAGCGCTTCCGGGGCGTGGAATCTTACACGAAAAAATGCTGCCTGATTGCGGGCATTGTGGCCACGGTACTGTACTTTGTGTTCCGGGAACCGATTATCCGCCTGTTTATCAGCGACAAGGAAGTTATAGTCTACGGCGTAAAGATGCTGATTGCGTATATGCTTTCCGGACCAGTGATCGGATTTCTCTTTGTCAACATGAACTGCATGCAGTCTGTCGGAAAAGCTTTTCCGGCTACCATTCTTTCCGTTCTGCGCCAGGGGATTCTTTTGATTCCGCTTTTATACATTCTGCGGGCACTGTTTGGCTTGAATGGAGTCATCCTGGGACAGTCTCTGACAGACTATATTGCGGTCGTTTTGTCCTTCATCCTGTGGAGAGGGATTCGAAAATCACTGGAAAAACAGATGGAAGTGTAGGATCTGTATGTCTCAAACCGGATACTGTTTGCATTTTCAGACGTGTTATGGTAAGGTAGGAAAGAAACGTTATGAACAGAAGGTTGAGGAGACAAAGATACAGATGAATAAGGAAAGCGAACGTTTAATTGATGAGATCGATTTGAAACTGGAAGCACCGGTGGAAGAGCCGATGCGCCAGTATTATTTTATAAAAAAATGCAGAAGCTATGTACAGAAAATATCAGAGGAGCTGGGACGCCCTTTGACAGCGGCGGTGGTGACGTTTGGCTGTCAGATGAATGCCAGAGATTCTGAAAAGCTGACGGGTATTCTGGAGAAGATCGGATATACGATGATTGACCAGGAAGAGAAGGCGGATTTTGTCATCTATAATACCTGTACGGTCAGAGAAAATGCGAACCAGAGAGTTTATGGTAGACTTGGGCAGTTAAACCGGATCAAGAGAAGGAATCCTCACATGCTGATCGGACTGTGTGGATGCATGATGCAGGAGCCCCATGTGGTGGAAAAGCTGAAAAAAAGCTATCGGTTTGTAGATCTGATTTTTGGAACTCACAATATTTACAAATTCGCAGAAGTGCTTGCTACCCGGTTTGAGTCTGAGCGTATGGTCATTGACATCTGGAAGGATACGGACCGGATTGTGGAAGATCTTCCAAGCGAGCGGAAGTATTCCTTTAAATCCGGAGTCAATATCATGTTTGGATGCAATAATTTCTGCAGCTACTGTATTGTTCCTTATGTCAGAGGACGGGAACGAAGTCGGAATCCGCGGGATATTATCCGGGAAATTGAAACGCTTGTAGCGGATGGCGTGAAAGAAGTCATGCTTCTGGGACAGAATGTCAATTCCTACGGGAAGACACTGGAGGAGCCGATGACCTTTGCGGAGCTTCTTCAGGAAGTGGAGAAGATTGATGGCCTGGAGAGGATCCGTTTTATGACGTCTCATCCGAAAGATCTCTCGGATGAACTGATTGAAGTGATGCGGACTTCCAAAAAGATCTGCCACCATCTGCATCTTCCGGTACAGTCCGGAAGTACGGAGATCTTAAAGAAGATGAACCGCAGATATACGAAAGAACAGTACCTGGAGCTGGTACGGAAAATCCGGGAGGCAGTGCCGGATATTTCCCTGACGACCGATATCATTGTCGGATTTCCGCAGGAGACGGAAGAAGACTTTGAAGAGACGCTGGATGTGGTGCGGAAGGTACGCTATGACAGCGCATTTACCTTTATCTACTCCAAACGGACCGGAACACCGGCTGCAGTCATGGAAGGGCAGGTACCGGAAGACGTTGTCAAAGACCGGTTTGACCGCCTGTTAAAGGAAGTGCAGACCATTGCTTCCGAAGAATGCGCAAAACATGAGGGAACCGTTCAGACTGCACTGGTAGAGCAGGTCAATGAACACGATCCATCCCTTGTGACCGGAAGACTCAGCAATAACCTGCTTGTCCATTTCCCTGGTACCAAAGATCAGATCGGAGAACTGATCGATGTGAAATTACTGACCTGCAAAGGATTTTACTACATTGGAGAAGCGGTGGAAAAATAATCCGCAGCTGTCCGAATGTATAACAGAAGAAATAACGTCCACACTATGTATGAAAATGTACAAAAGTGAGGACGTTTTTTTATGAAGAAATTGAGCGAATACTTATTCTTGTGGGCAGTCGGCGGCTGTCTCTACTATACATTTGAAATGGTGTTCCGTGGATTTTCCCACTGGACCATGTTTGTACTTGGAGGGCTGTGTCTCGTATTTTGCACGGCCCAGGGAAGAGCAGGAAGGTGGCAGGATCCTCTTGGTATCCAGATTCTGCGCTGTATGGTTTTTGTGACTTCCTGCGAGTTTATTACCGGAATCATCGTCAATAAGTGGCTGAACCTGGCTGTCTGGGACTACAGCAATGTACCATTCCAGCTCTTTGGACAGATCTGTCTGCCGTTTATGGCCTTGTTTGGTTTTCTCTGCACGATAGGGATTTATCTGGGAGGATATCTGCTTCATGTATTGTATGGGGAGGAGAAGCCGCACATTCCGATCTGGTAACGAAGAATCATCATTTTTTTTGATAAATTTATCGTTTTAGCCCTGTTACCTTAAAGAAAAAATGGTTATTTAAACTGCTAAATATATGTACAAACTTGACACCATATGATACAATGGTATCAAAATAAGACGCAGGAGGTGATGCTATGACTGATTTAGATTCTTTGAAAAAACTTGTCAGAGAAAATGGATATCTATATACGAAAGATGTAACCAATGCAGGGATTCGGCGAGAAAGGCTAAAAAAATACCTAGATGAAGGAATTCTGATTCGGGAAAGCAGGGGAATCTATTCTTTTGCAGACTGTATCAATGATGAGTTCGTATTGCTGCAAAGCAGATGTAAAAAAGGGGTATTCTCTTATGGTACGGCACTGTTTTTTCATGGCCTGTCAGACCGTTTTCCACAAATGATTTCAATGACAGTGCCAAAAACCTATAATGTTTTTTATCTGAAAGAAGAACTGCTTCATGTAGAGTTCCATCGGATTAAACCAGTATTATGGAGCATTGGAATGATGGAGATGATCTCTCCGCAAGGAGGGAAGATCATGGTCTATGATCAAGAACGGTGCATCTGTGACATGATACGGAGCCGCAAACAGACTGATCCACAGGTTTTTAGCCAGGCGGTGAAAGGATATTTTGCTTCCAAAGAACGTGACAATATCCGATTGATGGAATACGCAAAGCTATTTCGCATTGAGGAAAAAGTACAAGAGTATATGGAGATATTATGATGAAAACACCAGAGCAATTAAAAGGAGCAGTCCGTAATCTGGCAAAAACAAAGGGTATCCATGCACAGGAAGTTTTGCAGATATTCATGTTTGAACGTGTCATCGAACGTCTTTCTGTTTCGGCGTATAAGGATCGATTTATTTTAAAGGGAGGATTGTTGATTTCTGCAATTCTCGGCGTTAAAGAACGTACTACCATGGATATGGACACTACTGTAAAAGGTTTGCCAATGGATGAAAAGACCATACGAAAGGCCATCAGTGAGATTTTAGAACAGCCAGTGAATGATGGAATTAAATTTCGGCTTGTAGATTTAACCCCTATCCGTGAAGATGATGAATACGAAAATTTCCGCGCTTCGATTCAAGCGATTTATGGAAAAATGAAAATACCTATGAAGATTGATATAACAACCGGTGACGAAATTACGCCAAAGGAAATTCGATTCTCCTACCCGTTCCTGTTTGATGACCGTCGAGTAACAGTGAAAGCTTATACCCAGGAAACGATACTGGCGGAAAAATACGAAACAATTATTCGGAGAAATGTAGGAAATACACGGGCAAGAGATTTTTATGACTTACATCTTCTTTACCGGTTATACCAGGAACATGCAGACTGGAGATTATTAAAACAGGCGGTTCTTGCCACGGCGGAGAAAAGAGAATCTCTATCAATTCTGCAGGATACGGAGCGAATTCTTCCGGTATTGAAAGAGTCTGTCGCCTTGCAGGAATTATGGAAAAGGTATCAGACACAGAATCTGTATGCAAGAGAGATTACATATCCAGCTATTATGGAAACAATCAATGATTTTACAGAGAAGATGAATTTTCCAAATGGATTATCGAAATCCAGATAATACGATTAGACCGGAGAATGGAAAAACAAAAATTTTTCTTTTGCTGTCGGAGAAATGGTGATATAATGTAATATCAGGGCATTGTCCCCTGAAGAGAAAAACGGGAAGTAAAAAAAGATAAAATAGAGAAAGCAGCAAAAGAAAAGGAGAATCAAAGTGGCAGAGTTAACACCAATGATGCAGCAATATATGGAGACGAAAAAAGAGTACAAGGACTGCATTTTATTTTATCGCCTTGGGGATTTTTATGAAATGTTTTTTGATGATGCGATTACGGCTTCCAGAGAGCTGGAGATCACGCTGACCGGGAAGAACTGCGGCCTGGAAGAGCGGGCTCCCATGTGCGGTGTGCCGTATCACGCCGTGGACAGTTATCTTTCAAGGCTGGTGGAGAAAGGCTACAAAGTTGCCATCTGTGAACAGGTGGAGGATCCGAAGCAGGCGAAGGGAATTGTAAAAAGGGAGGTAATCCGGATTGTCACGCCGGGAACCAATATCGATTCTCTTACGATGGATGAGACGAAGAATAACTATATTATGTCCATTGTGTATGATGCCGGAAGATATGGCGTCTCGATTGCAGATGTCTCTACCGGAGATTATTTTGTGACGGAAATGGACAGTGAGAACAAACTGTTTGACGAGATTTATAAATTTTCACCATCAGAGATTGTCTGTAATGAAGCCCTGTATGTAAGCGGGATCCGGCTGGAGGATCTGAAAAACCGGATGCATGTGGCGGTTTCCTCTCTGGATGCATGGTATTTTGACGAGGAGCTCTGCAAGAAGGCGCTGACAGAGCATTTCCAGGTGGCATCCTTGGAAAGCCTGGGAGTGGCAGATTACGACTGCGGTGTCATTGCGGCAGGGGCGCTTTTGCAGTATCTGATTGAGACACAGAAAACATCTCTTGCGCATTTAACACACCTGACGAGATATTCTACAGGAAAATATATGGTGCTGGACAGCTCCACAAGGCGAAATCTGGAGCTGTGTGAGACACTCCGGGAAAAGCAGAAGAGAGGCTCTCTTCTCTGGGTTCTGGACAAGACGAAGACAGCAATGGGAGCGAGACTCTTAAGAAAGTATGTGGAGCAGCCTTTGATTGACAAAGAGGAGATTACCAGGCGTCTGGATGCAGTGGAGGAGCTTCAGAAGGAAGCAATTTCCAGGGAGGAGATCCGGGAATACCTGTCCTCCGTCTATGATCTGGAACGACTGGTCGGAAAGATTTCCTATCAGTCAGCCAATCCGAGAGATCTTACGGCATTTAAGGCGTCTCTTTCCATGCTTCCGCATATTCGGACGATTCTGGGCGACATGAAAAGTCCGTTCCTTCAGAAACTCTATGAGGATATCGATCCACTGGAGGATCTCTGTGATCTTGTGGAACGGGCGATCATAGAGGATCCGCCTCTGGCGATGAAGGAAGGTGGAATTATCCGGGACGGCTACCATGAGGATGTGGACCGTCTCAGAAAAGCGAAGACGGATGGCAAGACATGGCTTGCCGAACTGGAAGAAAAAGAAAGAGAAAAGACCGGTATCAAAAATTTAAGGATCAAGTACAATAAGGTGTTTGGATATTACCTGGAAGTGACAAATTCTTTTAAAAACATGGTGCCGGATTATTATACAAGGAAGCAGACGTTGACCAATGCGGAACGATATATCATTCCGGAACTTAAAGAGCTGGAGGATATGATCCTTGGCGCGGAGGACAAGCTCTATGCGCTGGAATATGAGCTGTACTGCGATGTCCGAAACCGGATCGCCGGGGAGATTGTGCGGATCCAGACGACGGCGAAGGCAGTCGCAGCGGTGGATGTATTTGCCTCTCTCGCTCTTGTGGCGGAGCGGAATCATTATGTGCGTCCAAAGATTAATGAGAAGGGGACCATTGATATCAAGGACGGACGCCATCCAGTAGTGGAAAAGATGATTCCAAATCACATGTTTATTGCCAATGATACGTATCTGGATGACAAAAAGAATCGGGTTTCTATCATTACCGGGCCGAATATGGCGGGGAAATCCACCTATATGAGACAGACGGCGCTGATCGTGCTGATGGCACAGATCGGTTCTTTTGTGCCTGCTTCCCAGGCCAATATCGGGCTGGTGGACAGGATCTTTACAAGAGTCGGGGCCTCTGACGATCTGGCGTCCGGTCAGAGTACGTTCATGGTGGAGATGACGGAGGTGGCCAATATTCTACGGAATGCTACCAGCAAAAGCCTTCTGATTCTTGACGAAATCGGACGGGGAACCAGTACCTTTGACGGCCTTTCCATTGCCTGGGCGGTTGTAGAGCACATCAGTAACGCCAGACTTCTTGGAGCAAAGACACTGTTTGCCACACAGTATCATGAATTGACGGAGCTGGAAGGAAAGATTGACAGTGTCAATAATTATTGTATCGCAGTCAAGGAAAAGGGCGATGATATTGTATTTCTTCGAAAGATTGTCAAAGGCGGAGCGGATAGAAGTTACGGAATTCAGGTGGCGAAGCTTGCGGGAGTTCCGGATACAGTTATTAACCGGGCGAAGGAAATTGCAGAGGAGCTGTCGGATGCGGATATTACGACCCGTGTACGCCAGATGAGTGTACAGGGGCAGGAGACAAAGACGAAGGAAAAATCGAAAAAAATGGATGTGGTGGACATGGCCCAGATGTCGTTGTTCGATACAGTGTCCGACCATGATGTGATTGAGGAAATCAAGTCCATGGACATCAGCCATATGACACCGATGGATGCGATGAATACCCTGTATCAGCTTCAGAACAAGCTGAACAACCGGTGGTAAGGAGGAACGATGGGAAAAATACAGGTTTTAGACCAGGTTACAATCGATAAGATTGCGGCCGGAGAAGTGGTAGAGCGTCCGGCATCTGTTGTGAAAGAGCTGGTAGAAAATGCCATTGATGCCAAAGCTACAGCCGTGGAAGTGGAGATTGAAGAGGGAGGAATTTCGCTGATCCGGATTGGAGACAATGGAACAGGGATGGATCCGGAGGATGTTCGGAATGCGTTTCTGCGCCATTCTACGAGCAAGATCCGGAATGTAGATGATCTGACGCATATTTCTTCCCTTGGTTTCCGGGGAGAGGCTCTTTCCAGTATCGCAGCGGTTTCTCAGATTGAGATGATCACAAAGGGGAGAGATCAGCTCCTGGGTGTCCGGTATCAGATTTCCGGTGGAAAAGAAATTTCCATGGAAGAAACCGGGGCAAAAGACGGGACCACGTTTCTGGTGCGGCAGCTGTTTTACAACGTGCCTGCCAGAAGAAAGTTCCTGAAGACACCGATGACAGAGGCAAGCCATGTCAGTGATCTGATGACCCGGCTGGCTCTTTCCCATCCGGACATTTCTTTCCAGTTTACGAATAACGGACAGGAACGGATGCATACATCCGGGAACGGCAGACTTAAAGACGTGATTTACCATGTTTATGGACGGGAAATTACCGCAAATCTTATTGAAGTTTCGGAAGAGAATGACGAGATCCGGCTGACCGGATTTATCGGGAGCCCGTCGGTGACAAGAGGAAACCGGAATTTTGAAACTTTTTTTGTCAATGGAAGATATATCAAAAGCAGCATTCTGTCTAAGGCGGTGGAGGATGCATACAAGGATTTTACCATGCAGCATAAATATCCATTTGTTGTACTGCACATGGAAATTCTGGGAGAAGAAATCGATGTGAATGTCCACCCTACCAAGATGGAGCTTCGATTCGGGCATCAGCAGGAGGTGTACCGTTTTCTTTACGAAGTGGTATCAAAGGCGCTCCATGGCCGGGATCTGATTCCGAGAGTAGAAGCGCCGGAGGCGCCGGCTGCTCCGATACCGGAGAAACAGGAAGAAAAGCAGGAGAAAAGAAGCGCATCTGTGCCGGAACCAGCAAAAAGAGATCTGAATTATTTTATGGAGCGAATGAAGGAACGGGTTACATCCTACCATAATCAGTATGCTTCTGCGGAGGTAAAGGACCGTGGGGAAATTCACAGACCTGCTATCGACGCCGGAAAAATCCGGGAGGCAGTTTCCTATCGAACCAGGGCGGAAGAGGCGAATGAAGATTTGAAACATGTGGACATGCCAAAGTCCGAAGAGCCGAAGCCGCAGGAAACCATCTCTGCTCCAACAGCGGGCACATCCACAAAGATGGAAGCAGAACAGCTCACACTGTTTGATGAGAAGCTTCTGGATGAAGCATCAGTACCGGATTATCAGATTATCGGACAGGTGTTTGATACCTACTGGATCGTTCAGCTTCATGACAGCATGTACATTATTGATCAGCATGCAGCGCATGAGAGGGTGCTGTATGAGCAGACGCTCAAAGGCATGAAGACGAGAACCTATACTTCTCAGTACATCAGTCCGCCGATTATTCTGGATCTTTCCATGCAGGAGGCAGAGCTGTTCCGTAGGTATATGGACGAGTTTACGAAGATCGGATTTGAGATTGAACCGTTTGGAGGAGATTCTTTTGCAGTGCGAGCCGTACCGGACAATCTATTCAGTGTGGCGAAAAAGGAACTTCTGATGGAAATGATCGACAGTCTGTCAGATGAGATCAGCCCAAATATGACGCCGGAGATTCTGGACGAAAAGATTGCGTCCATGTCCTGTAAAGCGGCAGTCAAAGGAAATTCCAGACTGTCCAGGCGGGAGGTGGAAGAGCTGTTGAAGGAACTTCTTACGTTGGACAATCCGTACCACTGTCCGCACGGTCGGCCGACAATCATTGCCATGACAAAACGGGAGCTGGAAAAGAAATTTAAACGAATCGTATAGAGGGGGAAGAGGATGAAACGTCCACTTGTGATACTGACAGGTCCGACAGCAGTAGGCAAGACTGCGCTGTCGATCGGACTTGCAAAAAAAATCGGCGGATCTGTGATTTCAGCGGATTCCATGCAGGTGTACCGGCATATGGATATCGGATCCGCCAAGATCCGCCCGGAAGAGATGGAGGGAGTACCTCACTATCTGATAGATGTGCTGGAACCAAAGGAAGAATTTCATGTGGTCCGGTTTCAGGAGCTTGCCAAACAGGCAATGGAGGAGATTTATGAGCAGGGAAGAATCCCGATCGTGGCGGGTGGAACCGGATTTTATATTCAGGCGTTGCTGTATGATATTGATTTTACGGAAAGCAGCGAGGATACGGACTACCGGAGACAGCTCAATGACTTTGCTGCACAGTATGGAGAGGAGGCGCTCCATCAAAAGCTGGCGAAAGTGGATGAAAAGGCTGCAGAACAGATTCACCCGAACAATCGGAAGCGGGTGATACGGGCACTGGAATTCTATCATCTGACGGGAAAGAAGATTTCAGAACACAACGAAGAAGAGCGGAAAAAAGAGTCGCCCTATCGGTACGCGTATTTTGTGCTGAATGATGACAGACAGCGGCTCTACGAGCGGATTGACCGTAGAGTAGATCGGATGCTGGAAGACGGACTTGTAGAAGAGGTACAAAAGCTGAAGAAGATGGGATGTACCAGAGATCTGGTGTCTATGAAGGGGCTTGGCTACAAGGAAATCCTGGCTTATCTTGAGGGGGAAATGCCCCTTGATGAGGCGGTACGGGTCCTGAAGCGGGATACTAGACATTTCGCAAAGCGTCAGATTACATGGTTTAAACGCGAGCGGGATGTCATCTGGGTGCCCAAGCAGGATTTTCATTATGATGAACAGAAAATACTGGAATTTTTACTGGAAAATCTAAAGAAAAGAGGAATCATGGAAGATGGATCAGAAGACAGATCATAAGATAGAAGAGGCAATCAAGGCCCAGTATGAGGAAGCGGGAATTTCGCGGGAAGTCTATGAATTTGGCGCACGGATCGAAGCTTCTTTAAAGGAACGGTTTGAAAGAATTGACCAGATCGCGGAGTACAATCAGTTAAAAGTCATTCACGCTATGCAGAAGGCAAGGGTGAATTCGGAATGTTTCCAGTATGTGTCCGGCTATGGATACAATGATTTTGGGAGAGATACGCTGGAACAGGTGTATGCTCATATTTTTCATACAGAGGATGCACTGGTCCGTCCGCAGATTACATGTGGCACCCACGCCCTTGCTCTGGCGCTTGCGGCAAATCTCAGGCCGGGAGACGAGATGATCTCTGTGGCCGGAAAGCCATACGACACTTTGGAAGAGGTTATCGGGATCCGGGAGTCCAAAGGGTCTTTAAAAGAATACGGAGTCACATACCGGCAAGTCGATCTGCTGCCTGATGGAAGCTTTGATTTTGATGCCATTGCGCGGACCGTGCGTCCGGATACGAAGCTTGTGACAATCCAGAGGTCCAAGGGATATCAGACAAGGCCGAGTTTTTCCGTGGACCAGATTGGAGAGGCGATCCGTTTTATCAAAGAACGGTTTCCGAATGTAATCTGCATGGTGGATAACTGTTACGGAGAATTTGTCGAGCTTCAGGAGCCAAGCGATGTGGGAGCGGACATGGTAGTAGGGTCTCTCATCAAGAATCCGGGAGGAGGACTGGCTCCGATCGGCGGCTATATTGCCGGCCGGAAAGATCTGATTGAAAACTGTGCCTATCGTCTGACATCACCGGGACTTGGAAAGGAAGTTGGTGCATCCCTTGGTGTCATGAAGGATTTTTATCAGGGACTGTTTCTTGCGCCGACGGTTGTCAAAGGTGCCGTCAAAGGCGCCATCTTTGCGGCGGGGATCTATGAGGAACTTGGATTTCCGGTTATTCCATCCAGGGATGAAGAGCGGCATGATATTATTCAGGCGGTAGAATTCGGAACGGCAGAAGGAGTCATCCGGTTCTGCCAGGGCATTCAGGCGGCTGCGCCGGTAGACAGTTATGTAACACCGGAACCTTGGGCGATGCCGGGATACGACAGTGACGTAATTATGGCAGCGGGAGCTTTTGTACAGGGATCTTCCATTGAGCTTTCGGCAGATGCCCCGATCAAACCGCCGTACGCGGTCTATTTCCAGGGCGGACTGACCTGGGAACACGCAAAATTTGGCATTCTGATGAGCCTTCAAAAATTGAAAGAAGCAGGTGTGGTTACGATTCAGTAAAGGAGCAGACATGGAACATGTATTAGTGGTCGGAGGCGGCGCATCCGGTATAATGGCCGCCATCGCAGCAGCAAAGCAGGGGGCTGAGGTCACAATTCTGGAACAGAACGAGCAGATGGGAAAGAAAATCCTTTCCACCGGAAACGGCAAATGCAATTTTACGAATATTAATGATGTGCCGGGAGCCTACCGTGGAGAGCATCCGGAGTTTGCGCGTGAAGTGATCCGTCAGTTCCCGGTGCCGGAGACCATCCGGTTTTTTATGGAACTGGGACTTTACTCCAAAAACAGAGATGGGTATCTGTATCCTCATTCTGAGCAGGCATCCGCAGTGCGGGATGTTCTGATGATGGAACTTAAAAGACTTCACGTCCGGATAGAAACTTCTGTTTGTGTAAAGAGCATGAAAAAAGAGGGCGACAGTTTTCGGGTGAAAGCAGTGAAGAGTATCCTCAAACCGGAGAAAAAAAGCAAAAAAAGGACCGTTCTTATAAAAACAGGGGAAGAAGAGAAGGTTTTTCTGGCGGAGCGTCTGATTTTGACGACAGGTGGAATGGCAGGAAGAGTACAGACCGCGGACGGAACGGGAATGAAGCTGGCGGAAGGATTGGGACATCGGGTGATTCCGTGCGTCCCTGCTCTTGTACAGCTTCGATGCAGAGAGGACTTTTATCCGTCTCTTGCCGGCGTGCGCGCAGGAGCAAAGATCGAATTGCTCTGCGGAGGAGTTGTGGAAGCCTTGGATATTGGAGAAATCCAGTTTACTGAATACGGAATTTCCGGTATTCCGGTCTTTCAGGTCAGCCGTTTTGCAGCGAGAGCTCTGGAAGAAAAGCAAAAGGATATTGTTGCAGAACTGGATTTTATGCCGGACTTTACTGAAAGCCAGCTGGAAGGATTCCTGATGAGCAGGATCCAGATGCGTCCGGAAAAGACGATGAAACAGTTTTTCACGGGAGTCTTTCATGAGAAGCTGGCGGCGGTCTTTCTGAAACGGGCCCAAATTCAGCCGGATTTGGCCGCTGATAGACTGGGTGAACAGGACCGATATCGTCTTGTCCGTGTGATCAAGGCATTCCGGACGGAAATTACCGGAACCAATGGATTTGACCAGGCTCAGGTAAGCGCAGGTGGAATTGCAGCAGAGGAAATCCAGCCGGAGACAATGGAATCCCGCCTTATTCCGGGACTGTATTTTGCAGGGGAAATCGTGGATGTGGATGGAATGTGCGGCGGCTATAATCTGCAGTGGGCATGGTCCAGCGGATATACGGCTGGCAGTGCAGCCGGAAGGGAGGCGTCATGATCAGAATCGGGCAGCTGAAAATCCGGACCGGACATACAAAGGAAGAGCTGGAAAAGAAAATTGAACATACTCTTGGGGTCACGAAAGGTGATATCCAAAGTATACAGATCCGGAAACGTTCCATTGACGCAAGGAAAAAGCCGGATATCTACTATGTATATACAATCGATGTTGAACTGGTCAAAGTCAAGAAAGAGAAAATGATTCTGACACGCAGGAGAAACAAAAATCTTTCGGAGGCCAGGGAAGCACTCTATCAATTTCCAAATTCGGGGAGCATTTTGATGGAACACCGCCCGGTTATTGTGGGAAGTGGTCCGGCAGGCCTGTTCTGTGCACTGATGCTGGCAAGACATGGATACCGGCCTCTGCTTATCGAACGGGGCGCACCGGTGGAAGAGCGGAAAAAAGCAGTAGAAACCTTCTGGGAGACCGGTGTGTTGGATACAAGGACAAATGTCCAGTTCGGAGAAGGCGGTGCAGGGACCTTTTCGGATGGAAAGTTGAATACACTGGTAAAAGATCCGGATGGAAGAAACCGGGAAGTACTGAAGATTTTTGTAGAACACGGCGCACCAGAGAATATTCTCTATGAAAACAAACCGCATATCGGGACAGATGTGCTGATTGACGTGGTGCGGCGGATCCGGGAAACGATCGAATCGCTGGGCGGCGAGTGCAGGTTTTATACGAAGCTCACCGGAATCAGGACCAGGGATGATATTCTCAGAGAAATCCAGATTGAAGAGCAGGGAAAGGAATACTGGATTCCGGCGGACACGGTAGTGCTGGCTCCTGGACACAGTGCCAGAGACACGTTCAGGATGCTCGATGAGTCAGGAGTTTTTCTGGAGCCCAAGTCCTTTGCAGTAGGAGTACGGGTGGAACATTTGCAGGAAAGGATCAATCTTTCCCAGTATGGGACGAAAAAGCATCCGGATCTTCCGGCGGCAGCATACAAACTGACGGCGAAAGCCGGAAACGGACGGGGGGTTTATACTTTCTGTATGTGTCCGGGAGGCTATGTGGTCAACGCATCTTCTGAAAAGGGCCGGCTCTGCGTCAATGGAATGAGTTATCATGGAAGGGCAGGAAAGAATGCCAACAGCGCTGTAATCGTGACTGTGAATCAGGAAGACTATGCATCCTTCGGGAAGGGTCCGCTTGCTGGTGTAGCTTTTCAGAGATACCTGGAAGAACGGGCTTATAAAGCAGGGCTGGGTGAGATTCCGGTACAGTGCTTTGGAGACTTTAAAGAGGGGCGGATTTCTGAATCGTTCGGGGAAGTGATTCCACAGATGAAAGGGGCATATCGTTTTGGAAATGTGAGAGGCATCTTTCCGGAAGAAATCGCTTTATCCATTCAGGAAGGTATCGAAGCGTTTGAAAAAAAGATCCACGGATTTTCCAGAGATGATACGGTTTTATCCGGTGTGGAGGCCAGGACATCCTCTCCGGTGAGGATCACAAGGGATGAAACGATGGAAAGTGTCCGGATCCGAGGGCTCTATCCGTGCGGGGAAGGGGCAGGATATGCGGGTGGTATTACATCGGCCGCTATGGATGGCATCCGGACAGCGGAAGCGATTGCAAAGAAATATCAGCCTTTCTAGAAACTTATGCTTGAAATTTTTAATGGAAGTGATACAATTTTCTTATGGGGTATTAGCGCAGTTGGGAGCGCGCCACATTCGCATTGTGGAGGCCACGGGTTCGAATCCCGTATACTCCATTTGAAGTATCCAGTATAATCAAGAGCTTTTGGTTTTTCGTTTGATTACCTTTTTGAAAAAAGTAATCAAAAAATAAAAAGGAGGAAATCCGGAACATATGACATTAACATCGCAGTAGTATATTGCGGTGTTTTTTTTGTATAAAATGAACTTTTTATGTTTCTAAATCAAATCTAAATCATTGTGTGTTAAAATTGGGGTAATCTTTTGTTTTTTCAGTCACAGTCATTCGCTCTTATTCTTTTAGATATTATGATGCCGAAAATTGACGGGTACGCTGTATGTGAGCTTATACGCAAAGAGTCTGATATCCCCATTATTATGCTTACCGCAATGGAGGAAGAGGAAGCACAAATAAGAGCATTTGAACTGCAAGTAGATGATTATATTACAAAACCTTTTTCTCTTAAACTTGTATTAATGCGAATAGAGGCTGTTCTTAGACGCATAAAAGAAAAAACAGGCAATCAAAAAATATTGACTTCTCATGGGATTGAACTAAATGTAGATAGCTACGAAGTATGTAAAAATGGTATCCCTGTCAAATTAACACAACTGGAATTCGAGTTGTTATTGACTTTTCTGAAACACAAAAA
>CAJFMZ010000045.1 GCA_904393575.1 uncultured Sellimonas sp.
ACAATGTGATTTTACCTTCTTTCATAGTTTTATAGTTTATCAAAAAGTGACATTATCTCAAGAGAATCATAGGGAGACATTATCATAAGTGAATAACAATCCACCCGATCTTCCTTTTGCGAACCTGTTTCAAATATGATATGATGTGGAAATGAAAGGAGCATATTATGAAACCTGAAATCTTATTTGAGGATGACCAGATCCTCGTCTGTCATAAACCTGCCGGAACCGCTGTCCAGACTGCGTCCTTTTCTTCGCCGGACATGGTAAGCCTTCTGAAAAATCATCTGATGAGAGAGGCAAAGAAAAGCGGGACGCCCCTTAAAGGCGCGCCTTATCTGGCCGTCATCCACCGTCTGGACCAGCCGGTGGAGGGGATTCTCGTTTTCGGCAAGACGAAACAGGCGGCCGCCCGTTTAAGCAGCCAGCTTGGCAAGGCCGGATTCGGAAAGTATTATGAGGCGCTCACCGAGAGTGCTCCGCCGGATTCTTCCGGGACCCTGACCGACTATCTGGTGCGGGACGGACGTACAAATCTCTCCTCGGTCTGCACTTCAGATACCCCGAACGCCAAAAAGGCGGTCCTGGACTACCGGGTGCTGGATCAGCACACACAGGAGGGGCGGCTCTTATCCCGTCTGTCCATTCATCTGCACACGGGACGGCATCATCAGATCCGGGTCCAGCTTGCCCATGCAGGATGCCCGATTCTGGGAGACCGCAAGTACAATCCCCAGGGGATTCCTTCCCGCAGGCTCCATCTTTGCGCCTGCCGCCTGGATTTCCTGCATCCTGTATCCAAAGAGCCTCTGCACTTTGAAATCCAGCCATTTTTTCTGGACAGCAGTCCATTCTGAATCCGATTCGTACAGACAAAAGGACCGGCCAGAGCAGATCCGATATAGCATCCGCTTCCGCCGGTCCTTCTTCTCCTTGATTGTCCTTTACATAACCCTAAAACTTACTTATTCCTGATCTTCTCCATCCTCTTCTGTCAATGCCTGCTCGTATTTTTCAAGAATGATACTCTGGATCCGGTTTCTCGTATCAGAGTTGATTGGGTGAGCAATATCTCTGTATTCTCCGTCCAAAGCCTTCTTGCTAGGCATCGCAATGAACAGTCCTTTTTCCCCTTCAATAACCTTAATGTCATGTACGACAAATTCCTCGTCCATCGTAATTGACACGACTGCCTTTAATTTCCCCTCTTTTGCTACCTTTCTTACGCGCACATCTGTAATCTGCATATTACCTGCCCCTTTCTTACGTACTATATATGCTCGCTAAAGCGCATATCTCTCATTCTTTTCGACAACAATTTTGATGCCGTTTTCCCCAACGTGCCTTGTGTTGGCACGGATTGTATCGCGGCTTTCCACGATACAGTTTTCAATATATGTATTATCTCCAAGATAAACATCATTCATAATAATGGAATTTCTCACAACACAGTTGTTTCCGATAAATGCTTTCTTGAACAGAATCGAATTTTCTACGGTTCCGTTTACAATACATCCGCTGGATACAAGACTGTTCTTTACATGAGATCCCGGATTGTATTTTGCCGGCGGAAGATCACTGACCTTGGAGTATACCGGCGGATATTCCTTGAAGAAATATTTCCGCACGTCCGGCTTCAGGAAGTCCATATTGGTCTGATAATAGGCCTCTGCCGTGGAAATATTGCTCCAGTAGCTGGAAATCTTGTATCCGTAGATCTTCTTGAGATTCTTATAGCGGATCAGGATATCGTTGACGAAATCATAACGGTCTTCCTGGGCTGCATGCTCGATCAGATCAATCAACTGCCTTCTCCTGATAATATAGATTCCCGTGGAAATCGTGTTGGAGTTTGCCACCATCGGCTTTTCCTCAAATTCCTGGATTCTCATGGAATCGTCCATCTTGATTGTTCCGAACCGCGTCGCGTCCTCGCCCGGCGCGAGATCCTTGCATACAACGGTAATATCCGCTTTTTTCTTAATGTGATATTCCAGCACTTCATTGTAATCCATTTTATACACCGCATCACCGGATGTGATGATGACGTACGGCTCATGACATTTCTTCAGGAAGTCCAGATTCTGATAGATGGCATCGGCCGTTCCCCGGTACCAGCTGCCGTTTTCCATTGTAATCGTTGGGGTGAAAACAAAAAGTCCTCCCTGCTTTCTTCCAAAATCCCACCATTTGGATGAACTCAAATGCTCATTTAAAGATCTGGCATTGTACTGGGTGAGTACCGCCACCTTCTGAATGTGGGAATTGGTCATATTGCTGAGCGCGAAGTCGATGCAGCGGTAGCTTCCCGCCACCGGCATGGCTGCCACAGCCCGTTTATATGTCAGTTCACGCATCTTATGATTATTGCCGCCTGCCAGAATGATTCCTACTGCTCTCATACGCGTTCACCTGCCTTTATCAATGTCTCGCCGCTTTCCAGCACGCCGTTCGGATAATCCTCCGCCTCGGTCACGCCGCTGATGGCTGTGTTCTTGCCGATCTGGACATGGGACGGGATGACGGAATTCTCTCCGATCGTCACGAGTCCGAAGGAATAGATCGCCGGCTTCTCTTTATTCGGAATATCGCTTCCGATTCCGAGGGTCACATGATCTCCAACCCGGACATTCTCCGCGATAATCGATTTGTCGATCACACAGTTCTCTCCGATCTCGGTGTCTTTCATAATGATCGAATCTCTGACTACCGTACCTTTTCCGATCACAACACCGGCGCCGATCACGGAATTTCGGACCTCCCCGTAGATCTCGGAACCATTGCTGATAATGCTGCGTTCTACAACAGCCTGGTCCGAAATGTACTGGGGCGGCAGAATCGAACTGTTGGTATAGATCTTCCAGAATTCCTCGTAGAGATTGAATTCCGGAATCAGATCGATCAGCTCCATATTGGCTTCCCAGTAGGAACCAAGCGTTCCAACATCTTTCCAGTAGCCATTGTATTCATATGCAAAAAGCCGTTTGCCGTTTTCATGGCAGTACGGAATCACATGCTTTCCAAAATCACAGGACGGCTCGTCTGACATTTTAACAAGCGCATCCTTGAGCACCGGCCAGCTGAAAATGTAGATTCCCATGGATGCCAGGTTACTCTTTGGCTCCTTTGGCTTTTCCTGGAAATCATTGATGCGTCCGTCCTCATCTGCAACGACAATTCCAAACCGGCTCGCTTCCTCAAGCGGTACCGGCATGGCCGCAATGGTAACGTCCGCATTGTGCTCTTTGTGGTAATCCAGCATAACTTCATAATCCATCTTGTAGATATGATCGCCAGATAAAATCAGCACATAATCCGGATTAAAGGATTCCATATAATCCAGATTCTGATAGATCGCATTTGCCGTTCCAGTGTACCACTCACTGTTCGTGCTCTTCTCATACGGCGGCAGAATCGTGACACCGCCCACGTTGCGGTCCAGGTCCCATGGAATGCCGATTCCAATATGAGAATTCAGACGAAGCGGCTGATACTGTGTCAGGACCCCGACTGTATCGATTCCCGAATTAATGCAGTTACTGAGTGGAAAATCGATAATCCTGTACTTGCCTCCGAACGCAACGGCAGGCTTTGCCACTTTGGCAGTCAGCACTCCAAGCCTGCTTCCCTGTCCTCCGGCTAACAGCATTGCTATCATCTCTTTTTTTATCATGTCCTCACCCCTTGTCAGTAATTTTAATGTCATTATTATAACACACTTTTTATAAATATCGAGTAAATTTTATATATTTTTGCCCTAATTCTAATATTTTTTATGCATTTTACATAATCTTAACTCCATTTTATAGACACCATGTTGTTTTTTATGTATTTTTGTGTACTTCCCCTTTCTGCTCTATATATTACTATGCAGACAAGCCCTTTTTCAGAACTGTTTTTTTCATTTTTTCGCATACGTTTTCTTCTTATTTCGAAGCGTTGTATCTTTGATTTTGATGTGCTACAATGAACGGGAATAAAAATCCAGAAACGGAAGTGTAAAAGATGTACAAAATTAATTTTCAGGAACCTGTTCATATTCATTTTATCGGCATCGGCGGCATCAGTATGAGCGGGCTTGCCGAAATCTTACTGGACGAACATTTTACCGTCAGCGGTTCTGACAATAAGGAGTCTTCTCTGACCGATCACCTTGCCCGGATGGGCGCCAGGATTTTCATCGGCCAGAAGGCTTCCAATATAGAAGACAGCGTACAGGTTGTCGTATATACAGCTGCCATTCATCCGGACAACGAGGAATACCAGGAGGCTGTAAGACGCGGTCTTCCAATGCTCAGCCGCGCTGAGCTTCTCGGTCAGCTGATGACAAATTACAAGATCCCGATTGCTGTGGCCGGCACACATGGAAAGACAACAACGACTTCCATGCTTTCCCACATTCTTCTTGCCGGAGAAAAGGATCCTACCATCTCCGTGGGAGGCATTTTAAAGGCCATTCACGGCAATATCCGTGTAGGCGGATCCGAGGTCTTTGTAACCGAGGCCTGTGAATATACCAACAGTTATCATCATTTCTTCCCGAAGATCAGCATCATCCTGAACATCGAGGAAGATCACATGGACTTTTTTAAAGATATCAATGATATCCGTAATTCATTCCATACGTTCGCGAAACTCCTTCCAAAGGACGGCACGCTCATTATCAATGGAGAAATCAGCCATCTGGACGAGATTCTCGATGGTCTGGAATGCAGTACGATTATTTATGATACCAGGAGGCCGGACGCTGATTTCAGCGCCGCTGAGATTTCGCATGATGAGAAAGGCAATGTATCCTTCCTCCTTCTTGTCAAAGGACAGGAAGCCGGCCGGATCCAGCTGTCGATCGGCGGACTCCACAATGTATCCAACGCTCTGGCAGCCATTGCCGCAGCATCCCTTCTGGATGTCCCGATGGAAAAGATACAGGAAGGGCTTCTCTCCTTTGAAGGCACAGACCGTCGTTTCCAATATAAAGGGGACGTAAACGGATTCCACATCGTAGACGATTACGCACACCACCCGACCGAGATCCGTGCCACCCTGGAGGCTGCGAAATCCTATCCGCACAAGGAAACCTGGTGCGTATTCCAGCCTCACACCTACAGCCGGACCAAAGCATTCTTCCATGAATTTGCGGACGCTCTTTCCCTTGCGGATCATGTCATTCTTGCGGATATCTATGCAGCAAGAGAGACCGATACCCTGGGCATGTCCTCCGGGCTGCTGGCACAGGAACTGAAGGAAAAAGGATGCGACGTGCACTATTTCCCAAGCTTTGAAGAGATCGAAACATTTATTTTAGAAAATTGTAAGAAAGATGACTTGTTGATAACTATGGGGGCCGGAGATGTTGTAAATATTGGGGAAAATCTTCTCAAGCGGTAGTTTTCCACAAAATCCACACCCTTTTATCCACAAAGTGTGGGAAAAATAGTACTTTTTCTCCCGGTCTGAAAGTGCTATAATACCTTTACTTTAGAAAAAAAGACAGAGGTTTCAAGGAATGGGTATGTTAAAAATCACAGACGGTACGGGTCAACATTTTACGTGGGTCGACAATCGGTTTATCGACTCCTATATGGCAAAGGCAAACGGGGAATACGTCAAGGTATACCTCCTGTTGCTGCGCCGCATGGAGAGCGGTTCGGGATTTTCCATCTCGGAATTTGCCGAGATTCTGGAGAATACCGAGGGAGATATCATCCGCGCTTTGAAATACTGGGCAAGGCAGGGGCTTCTCACCATCGAGCACGGACCGGACGGCGAGATGAACGGACTGCGGATGGACATGCCTTCCCGGATCAAAGAGGATTCCGTACCTGCAGACATGCCTGTATCGGACGGAAATCAGGCTCTGTCATGTCCTCTTCCTGAGGAGAGTTCCGCGCCTGTCAACGGTCCTTCTGATTCCGCTGCAAAGAAACCTCAGATCGGAGATATCAGCGAGTACAAGAGCCGCCGGGAGTTCAAGCAGCTTTTGTTTATCGCTGAACAGTATATCGGACGCACACTGTCGCCTTCCGATGTGGAGACACTGACCTATTTTTATGACACCTTGCAGTTTTCCGTAGATCTGACAGAGTATCTTATTGAATACTGTGTGGAGAACGGACACCGAAGCATGCATTACATCAAGTCCGTAGCCATTGCCTGGGCGGATGCAGGGATCCGTACCGTATCAGAGGCAAGAAGATCCGCTTCCTTTTACAATAAGGACTGTACGGCTGTGCTGAAGGCCTTTGGGATCACCGGGCGCATGGCCGCTCCGGTGGAGACGGAACTGGTGAAGAAGTGGACCGGCGAATACGGCTTTACGATCGATATCATCGTGGAGGCCTGCAGCCGCACTGTTTCCGCCATTCACCAGCCAAGTTTTGAGTATGCGGACAAGATTCTGACCAACTGGCACGATAAGGGTGTGCATCACCTGGCTGACATTGCGGCACTTGACGCCGCTTACATAAAGAAGCGCTCCGAGAAGTCCCCGTCCACGGCCTCTTCGTCCGCGAAGAAGACGAAGTTCAGCAATTTCGAGGAGCGGGACTACAATATGGACGACCTGGAGAGACAGCTGCTTCAAAGCTGAGTAAAGGAGAAGTTTCATGGCACTGACGAATTCACAGTATGACGCTATCATGCGGATCTATGAGCAGAAGCATCTTCGGACACACGACAGACAGACCCGTCATTACAGAGAAATATACGAAAAGATTCCCCGGATCCGTAAGATCGATGAGGAGATTTCCAGCCTGGGAGCCGATGGCGCCAGGGCTATGATCAACGGCCACGAGGAGGCTCCTGCCCGGTTCCGAACTCAGCTTCATGCCCTGCGGGAGGAAAAGCAGTCCCTGCTTCTTTCCGCCGGCTACCCGGCAGACTATCTGGAGCCTTCCTACGAATGTCCTGTCTGTCAGGATACCGGTTATGTCAACGGACGGAAATGCCGTTGTTTCCAGAAGGCCGAGATCGACCTGCTCTACACCCAGTCCAATCTGCAGGATATATTGCAGAGTGAGAATTTCGCATCTTTCCGGATGGATTATTATTCATCCGATTATATCGATCCGGTAAGTGGGAAAAGTTCTCTTGAGATGGCCAGGGAGGCGCTCCATGCCTGTCGGGAGTTTACCGACACCTTTGGACATACGTTTCAGAATCTCCTGATTTACGGAAATACCGGTGTGGGAAAGACATTTTTGACCCACTGTATCGCCAGAGAACTGATGGACCAGATTCACTCCGTCATTTATGTCACTTCATCTCAGCTTTTTGATCTGCTTGGTAGCAGAGAATTCGGTCCGGATCCGGAGAAGTCCCAGGCCGCATCCCTTCTGGATGAATGCGAGCTTTTGATCGTTGATGATCTTGGGACGGAGCTCACCAATTCTTTTACGGTCTCTCAGCTCTTTATCTGTCTGAATGACCGTATTTTGCAGAAGAAATCTACTATTATCTCTACCAATTTGTCATTAAATGAGATAAAATCAATATATAGTGAAAGAACGTTTTCCCGTATCAGCAGCAGCTACCGCCTGATCAAGCTTGCGGGAGACGATATCAGAATCAAAAAGAAACTAATGAAATAGGAGGCAAACCAATGCTGCATCGCACAGAACGAAACCTGGAAAATATTCCTGTAGGAGCCCTTGGGATTATCGCCCTGACGGGCTGTGAGGACATGGGCCAACGGGTCAATGACTATATCGTCAAATGGCGAAAAGAGGACGGCCATGTCTTCAAAGACGATGTTGTCTTTACCGGATATGAAAAGGAGAACTACCTGATCAACGCCACCACGCCGCGCTTTGGCTCAGGGGAGGCAAAGGGCGTGCTTAGCGAATCGATCCGTGGAAAGGATATCTATCTGATGGTAGATGTCTGCAATTACAGCCTGACCTACTCTTTAAACGGACAGATTAACCACATGTCACCGGATGACCATTATCAGAATCTGAAGCGTATCATTGCCGCAATCGGCGGAAAGGCGCGCCGTGTCAATGTTATCATGCCATTCCTCTATGAGAGCCGTCAGCACAAGCGCAGCAGCCGGGAGTCTCTGGACTGCGCACTGGCACTTCAGGAGCTCGTCAAGATGGGCGTGGACAATATCATCACGTTTGACGCTCATGATCCGAGAGTGCAGAATGCAATTCCGCTGAGCGGATTTGAGACGGTCCGTCCGACTTATCAGTTTGTAAAGGGACTGTTGAGAACGGTAAAGGATCTGAAGATCGACAGTGATCACATGATGGCAATCAGCCCGGATGAGGGTGCGACAGGACGCGCCATCTACCTTGCCAACGTCCTGGGCATCAACATGGGTATGTTCTACAAACGCCGTGACTATACACGGATTGTGGACGGCCGTAATCCGATCGTTGCCCACGAATTCCTCGGTGATTCCGTGGAAGGAAAGGATGTCATCATCCTGGATGACATGATCTCATCCGGAGACAGTATGATTGATGTTGCAAAGCAGTTGAAGGAACGAAAAGCAAACCGTATTTTCGCAGCCGCTACTTTCGGTCTGTTTACAAACGGTCTGGAGAAGTTCGACAAAGCCTACGAGGAAGGACTTATCACCAATATCCTCACCACCAATCTGATCTATCAGACGCCGGAGCTTCTGAGCCGTCCGTACTATATCAACTGTGATATGAGCAAATACATTGCTCTTCTGATTGATACGCTGAACCATGATGGTTCCATCAGCAGCATCTTAAGTCCAAGCGCGCGTATCCAGCATGTAATAAACAAATACCGCAACGGAGAGGAGATTTAATCCCATCCGTCACGGTATGTAAGATGCATATGATCAAGTGCTTCTTTTTCCCTGTTCTGACAGGTGAAGAGGAGCACTTGTTTTTTCTGTCCGGCCAGCCACCGAAGCGCCGCCTCCATCCGTTTATCATCGTAGTAGGCGAATGTATCATCCAGAATGACCGGCAGTTCCTCCTCGTAGAGAATTTCGGACGCTGCCATCCGCACTGCGAAGTAGATCTGCTCAATCGTTCCCCTGCTCAGCATATGGAGGGGAATCTTCCGCACACCGTCAAAGATGCTGATCTCCAGCTCTTCTTCGATAAAAAACTTGGTGTACCGGCCCTCCGTAATTTCACCCAGAATTTCGGCCGCCCGCTGTGCAAGCCGGCTTCCGGTTTCTTTTCTTACGTCTCCGGATACTTCCTGCATCCTGTTCTTTGCAAGTTCCAGCGCCTCTTTTTTCTGTTCCAGACGTTTCTCTTCCTCTGACACCGTACAGGCCTCTGCAATGATCTCCTGTAAGTTGTCGTACTCGATCTGTCTGTCTCTGCGCTCAGACCGGAGCTTTTCTCTGTTCCATTTGAGCTTTTCGATCCTTCGGCGTACAGCCTGCTCTTCCTCGCTCTGCTCAGCCTTTGGCTCCGGACGCATCACCCAGAGTCCTGCCAGCACTCCTGCCGCCGCCCAGATGACTACGGCTAAGTACCGGATCGGAGATGGAAGCAGCACAGCCAGAAGAATCAGCAGAACGATCCACACTGCCGCCCCCTTTACCGGGACACGCTTCTGCTCCTGCTCATTTCTCGTCTGCTCGTAGGTGTCCAGAAGACGATTCCCTCTCCGGATCTCTTCCTCTCCGTCAGCCGACTCCTTCTGAATACGGTCCAGCTCCCTGGCCGCATATTGGGCCGCCCTCTCTGCTTCCTCCCTTTTTGCGAGCCGCTTCTGCGCTTCCTCCCTGATCAGCGTTTCCACTTCTTTTTTTCTCTTCTGAAGTGCCTGGAGAGCCGCCTCCAGATCGACATTGCCTGCCCCTGACGTGTAATAATTGGCCGCATAGTTTCTCAGGGCCGCCTGAAGCTCTTCACCGGGCCTGGCCTTTAACTGGCCGATGGCCGTGGTATTTTCAAATCCGGCTGCGTCAAGGTCCATAAGAATCGCCTGAAGATCTCCGTTCTCTTCCGACAGCTCCTCTCCATCATCCAGACAGAACAGCCTTGCTTTCTTCCCTTTTCTGGCAAAATCCCGCTCCAGCTGAAAATGCCGGCCGCCGCTCTCAAAGCGGAGCATCCCGGAGTACTGCGTCGGATTGCTCCACGGCTCATACTGATGGAACGCATCCTTGGCTGCTCCTCTGCCACGGCCCCGCTCTACATTGAAAAGCATGCTTTTGATAAATCCATAGATCGTTGATTTTCCAGCCTCGTTCTCTGCGCTGAACAGGTTGATCCCGTCGGAAAGTTCGATGCTTCTATTATAGAATTTTCCGAAATTCCAAAGTTCCAGCCGCTCTAATTTCATCTTTTCTTGTGTCCCCTTTTTCTCTCTTTTGTCTCTCAGTTACTCTCTGCGTGTCTCCAGAATCGCCTGGACGCCTTCGTACAGTGCCATCTGTCCTACTTCATCCTGTCCGTTCTGTCCCCCCTCCAGGAAACTCTGGATAAATCTGCCAAGCAGGTTCTGCCGGTTGGTCTGACAAAGCTTCTCAAAATCATAGGCCGGTCTGGTCAGATCCCGGACGTCAACAACGCCCCCGCCGGCGTCTATATGGGCTGCGTCAAACCGGATATCCGGATCCCGGAATCCCGTCAGGGTAAAACGGTACATATTCTCCACGCCGTTTTCCTGAATCTTCTCCCGGAGCGTTTCCAAAAGCATGCGTCCTGTCATCTCCTGGTCCACCGGAATCTCCAGATGCAGATACTCCCGCCTTGCAGCAGGGACAAACTCGGTCTCCACCATCCCGTGCTCGATGGTCCCGGACACATATCCATGCGCTCCTGTATCATTGAGATCTGTCGGCTCCAGCGACCCGCTGTACCGGCATTTCCCGGTCAGCTCCAGGTCCGGCTTGTGAATGTGCCCAAGTGCCGTGTAATCATAACCCAGCAGGTCTACCTCCGACCGCTTAAAGGAGATGTGGTTCGCATCGCCTCCGTGCAGCAGGAGTATTTCATTTTCCATGCTCCGCACACATCTCCACTCCACACGGATGCCGGTTTGAAGCTCCCGTTCCTGGTAACTGAAGCCGGATACCGCAGTCCTAAGCTCCGGGAATTCCACCTTCATCAGCCGTCCCTCCAGAAGGGGCACCACATTGCCTGCCCAGCGGAAACTCCGGTACATGGAATTTGGCTTTACATAGTCATGGTTTCCGGCTGTAAATACAACCTTCGTGTGGGACAGTTCTCCAAACATGGCATTGAGCTCTTTCAACTCCCGCAGAAGCGGCTGACGGTGAAACAGATCCCCCGCTATCAGGAGCAGATCCACCTGCTCGTCTTCGCACCGGTCAATCAGATCCCGGAGGCTGTCCCAGATCTCCTCCGGCCGGCTTTTCGTATATTCCGGTCCAGCATCAGGCCTGACGCCCAGATGCAGATCCGCTGTATGTATGAATCTCATCCTGAAGTTCCCCCTCCTTTTGTTTTGGAAGCACAACAATAAACCGGGTTTCGTGATCATCACTCTGAGCTGAAATCCTGCCTCCGTGGAGCTCTACGATTTCTCTGGCGATAGCAAGCCCCAGGCCCGCTCCTCCCGTCTCGCTGGATCTGGATTCATCCGCCCGGAAAAATTTTTCAAAAATATGCTGCAGCTTATCGTTGGCGATTTTCGGTCCCTCATTGACAAACACAATCCGCGCATTCTCCTCATCCTGTGAGACGTAGATCCGGATTGTCGTCTCTCTCTTGCAGTAGGCAACGGCATTTCGCATCAGATTGTCAAACACTCTGGCGAGCTTGTCCGGGTCCGCCGGGACAATCACATCCTCCGGTGCTGACACTTCGCATTTCAGATTCTTGCCCTGCAGGACACCGTACATCTCATCCGCAATCTGTTCCAGCATTCTGCTTAAATTCAATTCCGTCTTTTCCAGAACAATATCCTGAGCATTGAATTTGGTAATCTCAAAGAACTCCTCAATCAGCTTTCCGAGCCGGATCGCCTTTTCCAGAGAAATGTCGGTGTATTTGATCCTCTCCTCCTCCGGAAGATCCGGGTGGGACACCAGCATGCTTAAGTACGCCACAATCGATGTCAGCGGCGTTTTCAGATCGTGGGCCAGAAAGACGACCAGATCGTTTTTCCGCTGCTCGCTTTCCTGTACCTCCCGCTCCTGCCTCTCAAGAGTGTACTTGATATTATTCAGCTTCGTCTCAATCGGCTCCAGCTCCGAGATCAAATGAATCGGCTCCTGGGAACGCGAGACCAGCTTCCCGATTTCCTTTTCCACATCCTCCAGATAGTTCATCATTTTCGACAAGGCAATGTAGAAAAAAAGCGCAAACAGTCCCAAGAATCCAATCATCATAAAGAATGTCTTATTATTTCCAAGGATCCGCCAGTAAAGCGAGATGGCGTCCTGCTCCTTTACATGAAAGAATTTCAAAAAACCGATGAAAATCTCGGATACATCATCATTGTAAACACCATCGATGATGTATTTCAGCAGAAATCCACCGACCAGAACTGTCAGCGCAGTGATCAGTACCGTCTGCAAAAGCAGACTGATTTTCAGTTTCCTGTATTTGCTTTTTTTAAATCTCTTCAGTCTATTCTTCAACCTTATATCCAACTCCCCAGACTGTCTTGATGAAATCTGACTTTCCCATCGGACCGCTCATCTTCTCCCGAAGATGCCTGATATGTACCATGACAGTATTGTTGCTGTTCTTGTAGTACTTTTCATGCCAGACGCTTTCAAAAAGCTCTTCCGAACTGATGACCTTTCCCCTGTTCTCACAGAGGAGCCACAGGATGTCAAATTCAATCGGTGTCAACGTCAGGTTCTTCTCATTGAAAATACACTCGTGGGAATTACGGTCCAGAAAGAGTCCTCCAAAGTCAATCACATCGCTCTCCGACTTTCCGCCGTCGTTATATTTTGTATAGCGGCGGATCTGTGCCTTGACTCTGGCTACCAGCTCCAGCGGATTAAAAGGCTTTGCAATGTAATCGTCCGCTCCAAGCGTCAGACCTGTAATCTTGTCGATGTACTCGGTTTTCGCCGTCAGCATGATAACCGGGAAATTGTATTTCTCCCTGATTTTTTTCAGAATCGTAAACCCGTCAATATCCGGCAGCATCACATCCAGGAGGGCCAGATCAATCTTGGTGGATTCTATACAGGCAAGGGCCTCCTCGCCTGTATAGAACTTCAGTACCTCATACTGGTCATTTTTTAAATACAGCTCAATAACATCCGCTATCTCCCTCTCATCATCCACAACCAGAATATGATTCATGATTTCTCCCCTTTTCTGAATTTATCTACAGTTCACAGTTGTTCACCGTTCTTGGGAACGGAAGCACGTCTCTGATGTTGGACATTCCGGTCAGATACATGATGCAGCGCTCAAATCCAAGACCGTATCCTGCATGGCGGGTGGAACCATATTTTCTCAGATCCAGATAGAATCCGTATTCCTCCAGATCCATGCCCAGCTCCTCCATTCTCGCCCGGAGCTTTTCGTAGTCATCCTCCCTCTGGCTTCCTCCGATGATCTCACCGATGCCAGGTACCAGACAGTCCATGGCCGCGACGGTTTTTCCATCATCGTTCTGTTTCATGTAGAATGCTTTGATCTCCTTTGGATAGTCCGTTACAAAGACTGGTTTTTTATAAATCTCTTCGGTCAGGTAGCGCTCATGTTCTGTCTGGAGATCACATCCCCACTCTACCTTGTACTCGAAGTTATCGTTGTTTTTCTTCAGAATCTCGATCGCATCTGTGTAGGTTACCCGCGCGAATTCGGATTCCACCACATTGGTCAGGCGCTCCAGAAGTCCTTTGTCAATGAAGGAGTTGAAGAACTGCATCTCCTCCGGAGCCTGCTCCATCACATAGCGGATCACATATTTTAACATGGCTTCCGCCAGATCCATATCGTCCTCCAGGTCCGCGAAAGCGATCTCCGGCTCAATCATCCAGAACTCTGCCGCATGCCGTGTCGTATTGGAATTTTCCGCCCGGAATGTCGGTCCGAACGTATAGACATCGCGGAATGCCTGGGCAAAAGTCTCGGCATTGAGCTGTCCGCTTACGGTCAGGCTTGTGTGCTTGTTAAAGAAATCCTTGCTGTAATCGACGCTTCCATCCTCAAGCTTCGGCGGATTCTCAAGATCCATCGTAGTCACCTGGAACATCTCGCCTGCTCCTTCACAGTCACTTCCCGTAATCAGCGGTGTGTGTACATATACAAAGCCCCTCTCCTGGAAGAACTGGTGAATCGCATAGGCTGCCAGGGAGCGGATGCGGAATACAGCCTGGAATGTGTTGGTCCGCGGACGCAGATGCGTCATTGTTCTCAAATATTCCAGCGTATGACGCTTCTTCTGAAGCGGATAGTCCGGAGCGGATGCTCCTTCTACCGTAATCTCTTCTGCCTGGATTTCAAACGGCTGCTTTGCCTGCGGCGTCGCAACCCCTACGTTTAATTTGGAAATCTCTTTGAAATTGTCCATTGTATCATGATATACTACCTGAATTGGCTCGAAGAAGGATCCGTCATTTACGACAATGAATCCAAATGCCTTGGAGTCACGGATGCTTCTGACCCATCCTCCGATGGACACCTCCTTGTCCAGGTAGTCTTCGGTTTTCCTGTATAATTCTTTTACTGTTACTAATTCCATCTTTATTATCCTCCAGTCTCTTTTCGACTCTGTATCATTATAGCATGGTTTGTACTATTGTGTATATCCCAGAAACGTATTCCCGCTTG
This sequence comes from uncultured Sellimonas sp., assembly GCA_904393575.1. GTDB lineage: Bacteria > Bacillota > Clostridia > Lachnospirales > Lachnospiraceae > Sellimonas. The sequence goes on from CAJFMZ010000045.1 coordinate 14,715, forward strand.
CATTTACCATTCGATTCATCTCTTCAAAGGTGACCGTATCTTCCTCCTGGGTAGTCAGATTCAGATACTTCACACTTGTTCTGCCGTATCCTGTCAACAGCACGGCGTTTCCGTTGCCGGTCAGCGCCGCCACTGGGGTGCCCTGTCCGATCAGATAGAGTACATTTTCCGTGGTGCAGTCTGAAAGCTCCAGCGCTTCTCCGGACACCTGTCCATTGATAAAGTCAATCATGGACTCTCCATCCTCCTTGTCTGCCTGGAAATCAATCTCATTTCCGGCAGAAGCAAGGATGATCCGCATACAGGCTTCCAGTGTGCTTTCCCCTTCCCGGACCGAAGTGTCGCCAAGATCCGAAATCTCGTATGCCGTCGGCCGGTTTCCGCTTTCCAGTACACCGGCCAGTCTGGATGTCACTGCCACGCCGTTAAACTGTGCCGCCCGCTGTACTGCGTATCCCGCATTCTGATAGATGCCCTGAAGTTCCCCGTATCCATACACATAATAGGTTCCCTTCCGGGAAGCCGAATCAAAGGAAAGGGTCATCTGATCCCTGGCCATGGTCAGCTGCGGTTTCAAAATCTTCGGGGAGCTGTCATCCACACCGTCCTCACATGTAATCCGCATCTCCCTGCCCTTCAGGTCGCTTGTACAGGTCTCAACGGTGATATTGCTCTCTTCCCGCTCTTCATTGTTGGTAATATAATCTTCACTTGTATAAGTGTAAAATTCTCCGTTTTTCACAGCCCGCTTCAGCGCAGCCATATCATTTTCAAACACCACATCCAGAATGTAAATATTGTCGACCTGATAATCTTTGACGGTCTCATTATTCTGGTTGCGGATTTCCAGGCGGTACATTGGAAGGACTGTCTCACCGGACGCAGTCGTGCCGGAATCTCCGCTTCGCGCTGTTCCAAACACGAAATCATTCCGGATAAATCCAAGCGGCCGGATACTCTCATCTGTTCCCGCGTTGACCTGGTATCCCTTTCCGGTGGAAAGATTCAGCACTTCAATCTGTGTCGCGCTGTTGATCTGTCCGTCCTTTTGATAGGCCAGAAGATGTCCGTCCGATGAACTGACATACTGCCCTGTCTCCAGATTGGTCACCAGAGTTGTCCTCGTATTTTTCTCCAGATCCACCTCGTACAGCGTACCCTCCTGCATCACATAGAGCCTGCCGCTTGCATTGCTGTAATAGAGGAGTTTTCCCGGATCGTTAGTCAGTACCGGGTAGGATTTGGTACTTGGGATAAATACCTTCTCTTCCACGGAGTTTTTATTGATATCGTAATAATATACGCCGACACCGACTTCCCCTTCATGAGGGCCCCGGTTTACATATCCGGACACGGTAAAGGTCGTACTTCCGTCTTTGTCGATGGATACCAGCTGAACACTGTGCTGGTCATAGGCGTTCTGTACATTGTCGCCTCCGTCCGCATAACGGAATACACAGGACAGCTCCCCATCTTCCTTATTATAATTCCAGAGTTCCCTCTCCTGTACAAAGGATACGACTGTCCCTTCCTTATTGACCAGGTAGTCCACATCCGCCTGGGTCACTCCCAGCAGGACGCCGTTCTCATCCACATCGGCCTCCCCGTCAAACAATTCATTCATGGTCCGGTTATAATCCAGCAGGTACATCTGCTGATTCTCCGAATACCTGACACGGAAAAACTCCTTGACATTATACCGGTCCGTTTCCCCGTCGCCTTCTCCTTTACAGTCTACCTGGTAAGTCAGAAGGACCGACATGTACATGGAATTGGCCTCCTTAATGTCCCAGCGCACTTCTCCTGCGATCTCCGGCGCAAGATTCCCCCATGTTACATGGTCAAAATCCGAATGAATCGTAACCGTCTGGTAGGTCGTATTATCTCCCTCGCTGTTTGGCTCCAGAGCAGACTGAAGCTCAGTCGCCGCCTCCTTGTCTCGCTCTTTGTCAAAGAAATTTTTGATATAAGCCATACACCGGTCCATATTCCAGGAAGAGGAATCCGCGATCCGGGTATAATAGTACGCACGCTCCTTATTGTCGAAGTGAAGGGTAATCCTCAGAAACCGCTCTCCCTCCTCCAGCGTTTTTTCCGGAATCTCAATGGACGCCGTATCATCCTGAAGCTCCAGGTCACCGGAATACAGCTTCTGCCTTCCGTCGATGGAATAGATCTCATAGGATGCCGACCGGACGGATGTATCGTTCTCCTGTACCTTCATGCTGACAGTACCGTCCGTCACCGGAGTAATCTGGTCTCTCATCGTGGTCATCTCCATCTCATTCGTGTAGCCGGCAAGCGTATTGATCGTATAGGAATCATAAAGGAACGAAATCCGAGGAAGCGACGCATTTCCAATATCCGCCGTCATATCCACATGATTCCTGTTTACAGCAAAGCTGAAGATGATCACCGCCACTACGAATACACAGGCAAGAATACCTGCATGTACCGCTTTTTTTCTCATGAATAACTCCCCTTTTTATAAAAGCTTTCCTATCGTTGGTTCTACATGCAAAAACTCCTCGCATGCCTTTATTATGTGCTGATTTTCCGCTTTCTTTCCCGTTTTGACTGCTCGGATCAGAATATTTTTCGGTGTGTGTTCCATGTCAATAAACTCCAGGATCTGCGTATCATACCCCTCTTTTTTCAGATACTCCGCCCGAAGCCCGTCTGTAACAAGAGCTGCCATCCGTTCTTTTAAAAGTCCGTAAGACAGGACCGGACTTAAGATTTCGTTTTGTATCTGCCGGTTCAGCTCATGCTGACAGCACGGCACGGATAAAATGACGTCCGCGTCCCAGGAAACCGCCTTTGCCAGTGCGTAATCGGTGGCCGTGTCGCAGGCATGAAGTGTCACCACCATGTCCACTTTGGTCATTCCCTCGTACTGTGCAATATCGCCTGTCAGGAAATGGAGCTGGTCATATCCATATTTTGCTGCCAGCTCATTGCAGTGCCTGATGACGTCCTTCTTCAGGTCAAGTCCTACCATGCGCACCTGGTATCCTTTCAGCTCGTGCAGAAAATAATACATGGCAAAGGTCAGATACGATTTCCCGCATCCGAAATCCAGGATGGTAATCTCCCGGTCCTTCGGAAGCTTCGGCAGGACGTCCTGGACAAATTCCAGAAACCGGTTAATCTGGCGGAACTTGTCAAACCGTGACCGGACGATCTTCCCCTCCTGCGTCATAACTCCCAGATCACGCAAAAACGGAATATCCATCCCCTCCTTTAACAGATATTGCTTCTCTCTGTTGTGAGAGAGATCCCGCTCTTTTACTTCCGGGCGCTTTACCTTTTTCCGGCTGATGGTAACCTTTCCCTTCTTGCTGATCAGCACTGATGCACGCTCGCTCTTGGTGTCAATCTGCATCTGGCGGAACTGCTCCATCCACACGATGGCTCTGTCCACCGCCGCTTCTGCCTCCAGATTTTCATGAAATACCTGTTTCCCTTTAAAAACTTCAAACTGAAATACCAGCTTCCCTTTTTTCAGAACCGGCCGGATCCGGACTTTTGAAGCCTTCTCTTTGTCCCTCGGATTACTCAGAACCGCAGACAAAAGCTCTATACAAAATACCTGTTCCAGGTATGTTCTCAGTTCTTCCATTTCGAACGTCCTTTCTACTTTTTTCTTGTACTATTGTAATGCGTATTCTGGCAAAACGCAAGGAGAGGATACCGAAAATACCCTCTCCTAAATCTAAAGATTTCCTTATTTTTTGTCCGTTTTGTCCGGCTGTTCCGGTTTTTCCTCCGGCTCCTTTTCCGGTTCTTCCTTTTTCTCCGGCTGTTCTTTGATCAGCCGCCGTACTCTTGGAAATGTGATGAGGACTTTGAACAGATCGCCGTCCAGATACAGTTCAAAGGTGCCTCCCTGAAGCTCTGTCAGATTCTTTGCGATGGAAAGTCCAAGTCCGCTTCCTTCCGTGCTCCGGGATACATCCCCACGTATGAACCGCTCTGTCAGCTCATCCGCCGAAATATTCAGCTGCTGGTCCGAAACATTTTTCAGAATGAACTTTGCCGTTCCAGGCTGAATCATCAGATCCGCGTAGACCCTGCTTCCTTCCATGGCGTACTTGGCCGCATTGTTAAAGATGTTGGCAAATACTCTCCACATCCGCCGGCCGTCCACCCGGACCATGACCGGTTCATCCGGCATATTGAGGATCATCTTGAGATTGCGGGCCTCAAATTTTTCCTCGTATTCTCCCTCTACCTGGTAGATCAGCTCCACCAGATTGAGTGTCATCAATTCCAGCTTGATGTTGCCGCTGCTGACCTTGGAGGCCTCCACCACGTCCTCGGTAAGGGTCTTAAGGCGCTGGGCTTTCATCTCCAGAATGTTGAGGTAGTTCTGAATCTTCGGATCCTGGAAATTCTCCCGTTTCAAGATGTCCACGTAGTTGATGATGGATGTCAGCGGTGTCTTAATATCATGGGAGACATTCGTAATCAGGTCCGTCTTGAGACGCTCATCCCGCACACTCTTCTCCAACGCCCGGTTAAGCCCTTCTCCCAGCCGGTTGATCGTCTGGGCGATTTCCAGTGTTTCTCCCCGGAGACCTTCCAGCGGAATCTTGTAATTGACATTTCCCTTTGCGATCTCCACAAGACCTTTCTTGATCTTCTGCCGCGCCAGCGCGTATTTCACCAGAAATACTCCTACCCAGATATTGATGATGATTCCAATCACCATCAAAGGTGTATTCCCCCATGTAATCAGCTCTGCCAAAAGGAAGGCCAGATACGCCGCCACAATCTTGGTTGTAGTCTTTTTGTTCTGCCAGCCCCGCTTGATAATATCGCAGACTGCCTTGGTAATGCTGTTTTTCCAAAGGGTCCGTGCTTTGATCCTTCGTACCATGCTCAGATAAAACCAGAAGAAAAAGAGACTGCTGACAAAGGCGGTGCCTCCTGCCATCGCCATGACATAGATCGGCAGCCCTCCATCTTTCCAGATATCAGCATAATAGTAATAATCGTAGGCCATGGCATATTGGGAACCCCACCTCCAGAGGAGACACAGCGAAAGAATCCAGAGGAGAATGACAACTGCCGCCGCAATTTCTGTCTTCCATCGGTCAAATCCAGCCAGCGCAATCTCTCCATTTTCGGAGCGGCTGCTGTGTCCGGAAATGATCGTCAGACATACGAGCACGATCAGGAACACGATCAGTGTTCCCCAGGCTGCCCCGCTTGCAAGCGAGATATACGGCATAATCTCCTGATAGTACTCCCTGTCGCTTTCAAATGCATCCGAAACGGCGTAGGTCGTATCGACCGCCGCCATGAAGACATAATTCGTATTCCGCCCGACGATCTTGTGAGACTCTACAATGTCCTCTTTCCATTCCTGGGCGCTTTGAGCCGGATTTTCAAAGGTAGATTCAAATCCGGCCAGTTTTGGCGTTACAATGACATAAGCCCCTTCTTCTTTGATCTTTGCCTGGTACTTGTCGATCTCATTGATATTCTGGAACTCCTGCCTGTTGGAATAAATCTGATTCTCATCGTAATCCACATAGATATAGGTATAATTGGTATTGCCCTCTTCCCATCCTTCCGGCGCTTCTTTGTAATTCTGAACATCACCGGAAATCGCTGCAAGGGTATTGGAGAGTGCATGGTAAGCATCCGCAAGATTTCCGTTCCATCTCTCGTCCGTATTGGCCAGTTCTACCAGATTGGCCGCTCCGTCCAGAGCATATGGCTCCTTTAAGACTTCCTCTCCCAGTCCCAGATTCCAGCAGTCCGTATACAGCTTGGCTCCATTCTGGTCCAGAACCTCTCCGTACCCCGATGTATTATAATCATCATCCAGCAGGACATTGAGCTTCTCCTCTTTGGAGACATATTCACTGTTGGAGGCAAAGGAGAGTTCACCGGACGCCATTTTATTCCGGAAGTCGTCTCCATAGTAATAATAGTAGCTTCCGTCTTCTTTCAGACATACAATTACCGTTGTCACATAATCATGCTCAAACTGTTCCCAGGTATCCTGATTTTCAAAAGCATTCTGGTAGTTCCTGCTCCACTGTTCCAGATCCTTCAGCCGGTACGCAATGCCGGAATGATTGACACCGTCCTGATCCTTGCTGCCGCTGTCATAGCGGATCACATCAATCAGCTTATTGGGATCGTACTTGCCGTTTGTTTCAAATTTCGCCTTGGTATCCAACTGATCCAGAACTTCCTCGGACATTGTTTTCATTCTGTTTTCAAACTGGGCCGTTGACTCGTAGTGACTTTGTATCTTTTCAAAGGGCACCAGATAGCGGAGACCTGCCGATGATCCCACCCAGACAAAGCCGACTACGCTTATGACAATGCAAAGATGTGCCAGAATCAGCAGCAGTCCCTTGCATGCCGCGGAATAAAACCATTTATTCATCTTGTTTTCCTGTCCGCTCCTTCCTAAAGCTTTTCAATCTTATATCCGACTCCCCACACCACTTTGAGATAACGTGGATCCTTTGGATTGATTTCAATCTTTTCCCTGATGTGGCGGATATGAACAGCCACGGTATTGTCTGCTCCGATTGCCTCTTCATTCCAGATGTTCTCATAAATCTGGTCAATAGAAAAGACCTTCCCCTGGTTTTTCACGAGCAGAAGCAGAATCTCATACTCTGTCGGCGTCAGCCTGACCACTTCACCGTCCACTGTTACTTCTTTGAGATCATCATTGATGGAAAGTCCTCCCACCGTGTAGACCTCTTCCTGCTCTCCTGCGCTGACTGTGCTTCCCAGCTTTGTATATCTGCGGAGCTGGGACTTCACACGGGCCACCAGTTCCAGCGGATTAAAAGGTTTCGTCACATAATCATCCGCCCCGATATTCAGCCCCAGGATCTTATCCGAGTCCTCGGACTTGGCCGAAAGGATAATGATCGGAAGACTTAATTTCTCCCGGATCTTCAATGTGGCACGGATTCCGTCCAGCCTTGGCATCATCACATCGATGACAAGCAGGTCTACCTTCTCCTCATTCAGGATTTTCAGTGCCTGTTCCCCATCGTATGCTTTGAGTATCCGATATCCCTCCTGTGACAGATAGATTTCAATCGCCTCCACAATCTCTTTGTCATCGTCACATACTAATACTGTATACATTTCTCTCACTCTCCTTATATTGCTGAAATGCAGAGCGCAGAATCCCCGCACTGTTTTTCTCTCTATTAGAATACCAGATATTTTTTAAGAGCCAAAGCATAATTTCTTAATTGTTGATGAATATGCCTCTTTTTATTCATTGCGGGGGCAGGTTAAGTATGGTAAATTAGTAGAAGGGAAAATTATTTGATGGAAGAGAGGTAGTCTATGGATACAATCAAACGTTTTATTCACTATTATAAACCTTACCGCACAGTCTTTTTCCTTGATCTGGTCTGTGCGGCAGTCATCAGCCTGATCGATCTGGTCTATCCGCAGATTCTGAGAACGGCTACCAACTCTCTGTTTACCAGAGACAGCAGTACGATCCTGAAGATGCTTCTGCCGATCGGAGTGGGACTCTTTGTTATGTACACGATTCAGAGTCTCTGCAAGTATTATGTCAGCTATCAGGGCCATATGATGGGCGCCAATATGGAGCGGGATATGCGCCAGCAGTTGTTTGAACACTATGAGACGCTTTCCTTTTCCTATTATAACAGCCACAATTCAGGCCAGATGATGAGCAAGCTTGTCTCCGACCTGTTTGATATTGCAGAGTTCGCTCACCATGGACCGGAAAATCTGTTTATTTCACTGATCAAGATCATCGGTTCTTTCATTTTCCTGTTCCTGATCAACTGGCGGCTTGCCATTCCGCTTGCAGTCATCGTGGTGATCATGTTTGTCTTCTCCATGAAGCAGAACAGCCGGATGCAGGAAACGTTCATGGAAAACCGGCGCAAGATCGGGGACGTCAACGCAAGTCTCCAGGACACGCTTGGCGGTATCCGTGTTGTCCAGTCCTTCGCCAACGAAGAGATTGAAAAGAAAAAATTCTCAAAGAGCAACCACGCATTCCTGCTTTCCAAGGATGCCAACTATAACTGCATGGGCGGATTCATGGGATGGAACCTGTTCTTCCAGGGCATGATGTATCTCGTCACACTGGTATTCGGCGGATATCTCATCGCCAAAGGACAGATGGATCCGGCAGATCTGGCCATGTACGCACTGTACATCGGAATCTTTATCAGTCCGATCCAGATCCTGGTGGAACTGGCGGAAATGATCCAGAAAGGATTCTCCGGATTCCGCCGCTTCCTCGACGTCATGGATACGAAACCGACCATTCAGGACGCACCGGGCGCAAAGGACCTTACCGATGTCAAAGGACTCGTCTCCTACGAAGACGTATCCTTCTGCTACGATGACGATGATACACCGGTACTGGAGAATGTATCCTTCCAGATTCCGGCCGGCCGCTCCATCGCTCTGGTAGGACCATCCGGCGGCGGGAAGACTACGATCTGCAACCTGCTTCCACGTTTTTATGACGTCACAGGCGGCCGTATCACGATTGACGGCAAAGATGTCCGGGGGCTGACATTAAAATCCCTCCGGGATAATATCGGTATTGTCCAGCAGGACGTCTACCTGTTCTGCGGAACCATCAAGGAAAACATCGCCTACGGAAAACCGGGCGCTTCCATGGAAGAAATTGTCGATGCGGCCAAGCGCGCCAACATCCACGATTTCGTCATGTCCCTGCCTGACGGCTACGACACCTATGTAGGGGAGCGCGGCACCCGCCTTTCCGGCGGTCAGAAGCAGCGGATCTCCATTGCCCGTGTCTTCCTGAAAAACCCGCCGATCCTGATTCTTGACGAAGCCACAAGCGCACTGGACAACGAAAGCGAGCGTCATATCCAGAAGAGCCTTGAGGCCCTTGCAAAGAACCGTACGACAATCACCATCGCTCACCGCCTCTCCACGATCCGGAACGCAGACGAGATCATCGTAATCACGGAAAACGGCATTGCCGAGCGGGGCACGCACCGTGATCTGCTGAATCGTGACGGCATCTACGCCCACTATTACAAGATGCAGTTTGAAGGGCTGGAAACAGAAGAAATGATGTAACCATACCGCGGAAGCCGGAGTCAGAAATGACTTCAGCTTCCGTTTTTCTTAATAATTTTTGCATTTCTTTTATAGAATCAACACATTTTAGACACATTTTCTGGCTATACTAAGACTCAGATAGTTGATAAACAAATCACTATCTCCCCCCTCATAAAGTAAGCACTTAGGAGAGAGACCTCCAAGTGCCACTTTACTCTCATTCCTTTAGATAACTTATAAACAGCGAAGCCCGTTAGCCCTTGTGGTTAGCGGGTTTTCGCTGTTTATGTCTTCTCTTAAAATCTGCTTCGGACAAATTTGGGACAAATTATTATGAGAAATTATAAGATTCTATAACATACAAAAAAGCCAAAAGCCCGAAAAAGCGGATCCTGCACAAAATTTTTTATTTTGATCCTTTGCTGTCGTTCCTCCACATCATTACAGTGCAGAGTCTGTCGTGATACATGTATCTAAGGCGGAGAGGAAATACTTTTTCCGGTATTTCAAGTTTCTCCGCCAGCCATGATCTGTCCCATAAAATTCCAAGCAGCACCGCTGCAGCTCCTTTTACAGTTCCCTTACTGCTTTCCCAGTGTTCTACTGTCTTTACCGATACATTCATCAGATCTGCCAGTTCTCTTTGTTTTAAATGCAGCCTCTGACGAATCGCTTTTACTTCTTCTGCAGATACTGTTTTTTGTACAACAAATTCTATCATCCACCTCCGGATTTCTCTTTACTACTAAAATCAAGGGATAAATCATAATATTTTCTACTATTTTTTATCGTAAAATTCCCCACGCTTCACATTCTAAAACGTTAAAGACCCGTTAGCCGAGAGGTTAACGGGTCTTTAACGTTTTCTGTTTTCTTACGCTCTTATAAGCGCTGCCGCATACATCAGGATCCAGAGGATTGCCAGCACCCGTATAAACAGGCGGCTCTTCTCCCTGCCATAATGAAATACCAAGTTTTGCGGACATACCGGGACAAGGAAAAGGAATACGCCCCATGTGGACTGAATCAGCAGTTCCAGGATCCCGCTTTCCAGGGTCAGATAGTTGAACACCTGCAGCGCAACAGCACTCATCAGCCAGACTGCCATAAAATATCCAAAAGATATGGACTCCTGCAGCTGTTCCGACAACATTGCAAACCGCTTCATACTCATCCCTTCTTTCCCTTTTTCTTCATTCTACATCTATCTTGTAAAAAAATCCACAGCCTGACCATGATTTGATGACTTTCAGATCTCTCCTCGATTGATCTGCTCTACAAACTCTTTTGACTTCACCGTCAGCGCAGAGGCAATTCCCTGCCTGCGGTATTCCGGCAGGACATCTACCCCGATCTGCCACATGCTGTCACAGTCCGCAGAGCATGCCGCCATTCCGATCAGCTGTCCAGCTTCGTAAGCTCCGATTCCAAGTACATCTAGCTCTTTTCTGCCTGCGCAGAGAGCATTCTGCCATTCCGGAGAATAAAGATCCCGGAAATCTTCCTGTTTCATCAAACGCAGTTCATATCTGCATTCTCTCTTTTTCAGTATTCTCACGTCCGGCAGAAAATACTCAGCCATAAAGCATACTTTCAAATCATATTTTTCAAATGCTTCATTCAGAACATACAAATTCGGCGTCTCAAAACAGTGTTCCACCGGATATTTCTCAATATAGTCCCGGACCATCTTCTCATATTTCCTGTCCATGGACGCCACAATATTGTTTCCATAAGAAATCAGATTGCAGGCAAGGGGCAGTTCCAGATATCTGCGCGCCTCCGGATTCTTTTTGGAAGTCACAATCGCATGTTCCGTTTTCATAAAATCCTCCGCCTGGCAGTTTGCGTCAATGGCAGACTGTTCCATTGCCGTGCGGAGAATTTCTTTATTTGTCATCATTTCTTTTCCCTCTCTTTTGATTCATTTCTATTGATTTCTGTCACATCTTCTCTCTTCTTACAGGAGCGAGGCTTCTGCTACGGTTCTCTTTTTGAATGTTCTATATTTAACCGTATGAATTTGAGTGACCGTACGGTTAAGAAGTGTCATACTCCTATTTTAGCGGTAGTTTTTCACACTGTAATACGGTTGGCTTCCCCTAAAATCAAGTTTTCAACCGTAGGGAGCCGAAAACCGCAGTCCCGGCTGTAACAATATTCCGATTCACAGGGATCAGTATCCCAAATCCTCATGAATCAGCAGGATTTCAAACTCGCTTCCAATCGGCTTTCCCCACAAAACGGAAAGTCCCCGGCAGATCCTGTCCGGGCTGCTGCAGTCATAGCAACGATCCATATTAACCGCACACGGTGTATTGGCTCCGACTCTCCTTGCATTGCGGGGTGCGGCCACATTTCGCGCCCGGTAGAGTGCGCTGTCATAATCCTTCTCCAGCTTATTTTCTCCGATCACCAGATACACCTTTTCGTGACCATAAAAAATAGAAGCAACCCGGTTACACCGGCCATCAATATTGATGATCTCACCTGTCTCGGCAAGTCCGTTCACCGAAGAAAGATAGATTTCGGCTGCATTTTCTTTGATTCTCATTTCTTCATCTGTCATGCCATCCGGTATCCGCAGATGCCAATACACCGTATTATGCTTTTCCAGCATAGAGTAGATCTCCATCTGATCCAGTGTCACGGATCCGCCAAATCCAACTGTTTTTCCATCAATCTGTTCATCCAGATACCTGGCCGCCTCCAAAGCCGTGTCAAAGCAACGCACCTGATATCCTCTTGCCTTTAGATTCTTCTCCACCTTATCAAAGTTTCTGCTTCCCATGTGCCTTTCCTCCTCGCTTCTTGCTTCTGATCTCATTATATCAGGGTTTTGCCTGTTTTTATAATGAATTCGACCGATTCACCATCTTTACATACAGGTTCTTCACATCTCCAAAAACTTTAGAGATCCTGAGAATTTCCGCTTTCCAGTCTGAAGTATGACAGGTCCGGAGCATCACAGGTCCTGATAACCTGCGAAATTTTCTGATACGGTTCTCTTGATAAATGTTTCATTTTAACCGTAGGAAACCGGAAAGCACACTCCCAGATGGATCTCTCCAAAGGGATTCCATCCATTATCCACCAATTCATCCAATTCTTTTGATGACAGTAGTCAAAACTATATCTTCCGTTGTATTCCACCAAATCTTAATTGTCTATTAAGAAAATTTCGTTTTCTTTTATGATCTGCACATAATTTGGACACATTTTCTGGTTATACTAAGAGTCAGATAGTTGATGAACAATCACTATCTCCCCCCTCATAAAGTAAGGCACTTGGAAGTGCCGCACTTTACTCTCATTCCTTTAGATAACTTATAAACAGCGAAACCCGCTAGCCCTTGTGGTTAGCGGGTTTTCGCTGTTTTTATCTGTCTAAATCATCACTGCATGTACAATATGTACCACAATCATCAGGCACAATAGTACCGAAAGTACTCTGTGGATCTTCAGCCAGTTACTGGTCTTCATCCTGCCTTTGAACCCTGAGAAAATCAGGAGAATCAAAAGGCAGAGCCAGGCCAGCTTCCCACTGATCATTGCCGGTTTATTTCCTGAGAGAATTCCATGGACAAGAGATGTCACAAGAAGAAGAATCCCGTAAATGGTATGAGGTTTGATCACTGCCTGAAGCAGACGGTGCTTTCTTGCCATCCTGCTTTTCCGAAGAGGTGCCAGGAGACAAAGCAGCAGAAGGATCAGGGAAACCAGGGTCATCGTACTATTCAATATTCTCATATTTCCTCCCGTAGATCTTTTTGGTTAGCGTTAACTAACCAAGAGTTTACAATACATTCACAGAATTGTAAAGTACCTTTTTTCTGACTTTTTCTTTTGAAAATCAATTTGCTACGGTTACAAACAAACATTTTTATTCAGCAACCGTATTTTCCCCTGGGCTCTACGGATGCAAATCGACTTTTCCATTTAACAACCGTACTCGGTCCTGATTTACTACGGGAAAATAGAGTTTTTTCATTTCTTCCTGCTGTCCTTTGGCATGCTGGAGAATGCATATCCAGCCGCTTTCATCTACACTTCCTCTAATAGTTTCACATCCCAGTCTGAGAGGCAGATCTCATTTCCTTTCTGATACGTCTCTCCGGTGAGCAGATCCACCACCTTGTCGTACGGACAGGCAATCTTTCTCTCCTCTTCACTGTAGTGCAGCAAATAATGAATCTGCTTTCCTTCCCGGTTCACTCCGCTTCTGACGGTCACAGGCCAGACCAGATCCGGGCAGGTAATTCCTGCGGTTTCTGCAGCTTTCTGATACAAACCTTTGAGAATTTCTTTTGTGGAAACGCATCCGATATAATAGGCATGGCCTTTCTGGTAGATATGATGGGTAATTCCCGCATACTGTCCCCAGTATTTATGCTCATAATTTCCGAGACTTTCGGCCCCTTCTGTTTTGAGGAGTTCTGCAAAATACCGAACCTCTTCTCCCATCAGTCTGGTGCGTCCAGGCCAGGTGAACTGGTTATAGCTCATTCCGAAACAGTCGTGCAGAAGATGCGGGGCCTTGTCCGGATATACCCGGAGATTTTCATCCGCTACAAAAGAACGGAAAGAGCTGACCAGTACGCCGCCTTCCCGGACATAGACATCCAGCTTTTTCAGCATTTCCTCCGGGACACTGTAAAGGGCCGGTGTCACGATCATCCGGTACCGGGAAGGTTCCAGCGCCCGTACATCCACTACATCGCACTCCAGATTCATCTCATAAAGGCTGTCGTACATCCATCTTACCGCATCGTTGTAGCTGAAATCCTTATCAATCGGGAACCATTCCAGCGCCGTCAGGGAACGGTTGTCGATTACAAGGGCAATCTCATTCTTCTTTTGAAGCCCGCTGAGGCGCTCTCCCAGCCTGCCCCATTCTTTTCCGATCATACAGGCTTCCTCATAGGCCGGGTTGGATGCCAGATCGTGTCCCAGCAGTCCTCTCCAGTATGTCTCAAATCCGCTGTGAATGGAGTGCCAGTTCCAGTAAAGTGTTCCGATGGCACCGGAAGCCAGATGGCTGTAAGCCTGGAGCCTTAACTGTCCCGGATAAGGCGTCCAGTATTTGAATGCCTGAGCCTGGCATTCCAGTACCAGATAGTTTGTGTCTTTGAGACTCCGGATTGCATCTCCTCCAAATGCAGTCTCCGCACCGGTCAGCTCATCCTGGGTCGGATGATAAATGTCTGTCCCCGCAAGGGTCAACGTTTTCGCTGCCTCGTAATGGTTGATA
>CAJFMZ010000046.1 GCA_904393575.1 uncultured Sellimonas sp.
TCAACTGAGAAACTATTTAGTTCATCTTGTGAAGATAACCAGATGCTAACTAAAAGAGAAGTTATAATTACTAAGATACAAACAATGGAATTTCTTAATCTGTTTTGGCGATATTTTTTTGAAAACAGTAAATAAATTAATACAAATATCGCAGGAATCCAACATAGTGCATATAAATATAGTGCAATACAAAGCAAGATCAGAATCCCGATCCATCCCAAACAACCAATACTTTTTCCTCCTGAAGTTTTTCCACTCATGCTTGTTTTTCCGCCTCCGTGATTATTAGATGTTTTGCTGTCGGTCTCGGTATAAGATAAGCCGGTACCGGGAATACCCACTGTTTTTGTCCGCTTGCCTTTTGAATTGATTGTGTAGTGGGCACCTTTTCCACCAAAAGTAAAGCTGTGACTATTTTTGTTAAGGTTCAGCTTTACACCGGGGGCGATTTTGAAACTTTTTCGAAACCTCCATCCCATTCTCTCATTTCCTCTCTTTCTCTTTATAATTGTGAGAAAACCCAAATTATATATAAACGCATAAAGCGATTATGTTCTTTTAAATACAGAGAGCTGTGGTATGAAATATATAGTATAGTTCCCTGCTTCTGTACATACCCCATATTTATTACGATAACATTCAATAGCTTCCAGAAGATATTCTTCTGTCACTTCTAAAAATTCTGCAGCTTCATGTACAGATTGGCAGCCGACTTCAAACGCTTTTATGATTCCGTTCAACCCGATCAGCTTGTTATATCCCCAGATCCGGGCCTGTCGTTCCTGTTTTCGGTTTGAGACATTTTCCATATTGATGATATTCCCAACGGATGTATGATGGTGTCCAAGTTCTTCAGCGAGGACGCAGGCCTTTTCTGCAGTATTATTTACTGATGTATTGATGGCAATATTACCATCTATGTATATTCCTTTTAAGCTTTCTTCTCCCAAGTAGTAATCATGAATTGTCACCTTATCTTCGAAAGCTTCTTGTTCTAATTTTTCCAGTCTATTCACGGTAATTCCTCCCTATTTTACAGTATACCGAAAGAGGTGTGTAATAAACTGGACTTACTTGTCTTCCTGCTTGATGAATTTTGCGAAAGCTTCTATTCTATCAAGCTGTTCTTCCGTGTATTCAGTTCCATCAAAGTGTGCTGCGCGGGTGTGAGGTTCTGATTTTGGAGAATCTCTAAAATATTCTGCCGTAACACCAAGAACATCTGCTATATCTAAAAGCACATCTATGTCTACTTTTTTATTGTTCCTTTGAATAATTGAATAGACAGTGGTTGGAGCAACATTTATCCTTCTGGAAAGTTCTGTAACAGTCATATTACGTTCTTTTAATAATTCACTTAGCTTATTACCTATTCCCATCGTACTACCTCCTGTAATTTGAATATATCACGTTTGCGGATTTTATTCAACAAAATATTTTGCAAATGCGTAAAAATATGTTGACAAATACGCAAACACGTGTTAGTGTATCATCAGAAACACGCGAATGCGTAAAAAGAAAGGAGAGCGATAAAGAGTGCCTTGTATTAATTTACGGGGAGAGATGGCGAAAAGAAAAATATCAATAGAAAGCATTGCCGATCTACTTAAAATTCATAGAAATAGCGTGGCGAATAAGCTGAATGGAGAAAGTGCTTTTTCCATTGAACAGGCAATGATGATCCAAGAGACATTCTTCCCGGATTTAGAAATTAAATATTTATTTGGCAGAGATAGGAGGTGAGAGTGGTGGATGTAAAGAAGCTTGACAGTGTATCAAGAGAAGAGCAGAAAGCAATTTTAAGTAATGCTATTTCCAGATGTATGATCGAAAATCATATGACATTAGAAAATCTGGATGAAGCATGTGAAAGTGTGAGGGAAATCTACAGAAAAAATGCCACGATTAAAGGCTGACGATATAGCCAGCCCCTCATTATCCCCTGTGGCATTCACGACAACAGAAATAGCAACCATCAAATTTCTTTCCAGGGTGAGCGAGTCGAGCGGCAATGATAGCCGCTTTGCAATCGCTATAGTATCCAATGAGTGTACGATTGGATAAAGACGGAAGGAATGTACAGTCATCCGTGTGTACTTCATGGTAACCATGCTCGTCAGCGTTGTCATTGAAGTAATAAAAATTCATGTGTTTCACCACCTTTCTTTTTCGAATACCTGTTCTGAATATTATTGTAAGGTACGGCGGTGGAGAAATCAACAGAAAGAAGTGCAAAAGCACAATATATAGTATAAAAGTTCTATAAATAAAATGAATAAAAACTAAATAGAGGAGACTAAATACAGGAATTAATTAAAATCAACTACGACACAGAGCAGCCGACAGTATCGGCAAGGGAACTTCATAAGGCGCTGGCAATCGAGAAGCGCTCCAGCACATGGTTTGACACGAACAGTCAGGGCTTCGTTGAAGGAGAGGATTTTTCAAGTGTACTTACGAGTACGGTTGTAAATAATGGAGAACAAAGAGAGTTGCAGAACTATGAGTACAGGAGAATTTCATGGGGATCCAACAAAAGCGTGAAAGGATCCCACGAAAAATCATGAATGCAAAACAGTCGAAAGAAAAAATGCATTCAATACAGTAACGGACTTATTTACCGTAATAAAAATCTAGGATTATTTGTAAATGAAAATTTTGAGATTTTATTAATGAAGGAATTGAGGAATATACAGATCGTACATTCCTCTAAGTAAAACTAAAAATTTTCAATTTTTATAAAGAAGGGAGATGAAAAACATGGTGTACGGATTAATATGCTGCATGATTGTATGGATTGTGTCGTTTATCGGGTGTCAAATTATGAAAAAGATACAACCTGAATCAGCGAAGGTGTATCGAATATATGTGATTTGTATTTGCATACTTTTTACATTGTTTTTAGCATGGTATGAATTTTGGGCGTAACCTCTTCCAGAAGTTCAGTAGCTTTGGTGAAATCAGAGAACATAATTTCATGGTTGATTTTAATCATCAGGTTACGGATATCAGCAGGAGCATAAGTAATGGCAAGAAAATAGTATTCGCCATATTCTTTCAGTGCATTTGGATCGGAATAGTTGATACATCTTCCAACAAACTTAAGATAGCATTCGAAAATATTTCTCTGATAGAGAATATTGTTTTCGTAATGTTGATGTGCTAGATCAAGTTTTTTCAGTTTCAACTGATAACGGTTATTGATGATTGCTGTGAAAATAGGAGAAATGACGGCTGCTAAAGCGACAATAGCAGAAATTGTAATAGATAAATCAATTTTAGGCATACAGTAAACTCCTTTCATAATACTCGGCATGGCGGTGCCTGTATTTCAAGTATAGGAGATGTGGAAGGAAAAGACAAGGAAAGAACAGGTGTGAAGAAACACGGACAATCAGGAGCGCATAGATTTTAGAGAGGTGATGATATGGATATGGAAAAAATCATTGAAGTATTAGTTAGCCTTCTTGAAGAACAGGAGGGTGTAGAAATTAAGTACGAAGTCGAGAAAACCGCGTAAAGCGGTAAAACAGATGGACAAGCAACAAGGAGAGTGATCAGAATGACGTTAAAAGAGATGAACAGATACATGAGCCTGGTCAACAAGCTGATGTGGATCATGGATCATTCCGGCGTCAGCTGGGATCCGAAATATGCCAGAGAAGCAGAGCAGATCCGGAAGGAATTAAAAGAGCTTCGGCCGATCATAGAAGAGGCACGTAGAGCAAAAGGAGGTGAGAAGCCATGCACAGAAGAAAGCTGCGGAAATACCGGGTCCTGAAAGACATCTGCCTGCTGATCGGCGGGACAGCACTCTTGGCTATGATAGGGATCGTCGGAGGATATGAATCAGGTACCATGACTACGATGATGCTGATTGCCGAGTTAGTGATTGCAGTGGAAACAATGGCGGTGTCCTACATGGCATACCGTTGCGTCCGGTGCCGGGAGCACAGGTATCTCCGGATCAGAGAGCTCCGGAAAAGGAAATGGCAGCAGGAAATGAAAAAGAGTGCATAGGGACGGCAATCCATATATGCACTCAGAAAATAACCAATTTAATTATGACAGATTCGAAAGGGAAAAGCAAATGATCGTAAAAAGAAAATATGAATTGTCAGAAGAAGAACTGATGACGTTGATCTTTATGGCGGCGTCAAGAGTATGCGATAAGCAGGAGCTGGATGAAAGGGATCAAATGGAGATTTGCGAAAATGCGGGATCTATTGCTATGGAGCTGATCTCCCATTTAAACGGAGAAGGGCCTTTTGATCCAACTGAAATGGAGATTGCGGATAAAATGATAAACGGAGTGCTTTAGCGAAGGAGAGAGTCAAATGGAAAGCATCAAAATAAACAAACTGGAAATCGAAAACGTGAAACGGATTAAAGCTGTGAAGATTGAACCGACAGCAAATGGACTGACGATCGTAGGAGGGAATAATAACCAGGGTAAGACATCCGTACTGGATTCCATCGCCTGGGCTTTAGGCGGAGATAAATTCCGTCCGTCACAGGCTCAGAGGGAAGGATCCATGATCCCGCCTACATTGCATCTTGTTTTAAGCAATGGACTGGTTGTGGAACGAAAAGGAAAGAACAGTAGCTTGAAGGTGACGGATCCGTCCGGACAGAAAGGCGGACAGCAGCTTCTGAACGAGTTCGTGGAACAGCTTGCCCTGGATCTTCCGAAGTTTATGGAAAGTTCCGGAAAAGAAAAGGCACAGACGTTACTTAAGATTATTGGAGTAGGAGATCAGCTGGACGTCCTGGATCGCAAAGAAAGGGAATTATACAACAACAGGTTGGCCATTGGGCAGATTGCGGACCGGAAAGAGAAATTTGCGAAAGAGCAGCCATACTATCCGGAAGCACCAAAAGAATTGATTTCTCCATCTGAACTGATCAGGCAGCAGCAGGAAATTCTTGCTCGGAATGGAGAAAACCAGAAGAAAAGGGATCGTGCACTGGAACTGCATGCCGAAAGGAATCGTCTTGCGGAAAAAGTCAACACATTAACAGAAGAATTGGAACGCTATCAGAAACAGTTGATCCAGGTTGATCAGGATATGAATATCGCTTATAAATCTGCGGAAGATTTACAGGATGAGTCTACCGCTGAACTGGAAGCATCCCTGGCTAATATCGAAGAGATCAACCGCAAAGTGCGGGCAAATATGGATAAGGATAAAGCGGAAGACGATGCCTTAGACTACAGAAGACAGTACCAGGAATTGACTAAGCAGATTAACGAGACCCGAAAATCAAAAACAGATCTTTTACAGTCTGCCTCCCTTCCTCTTCCAGAATTATCTGTAAAAGATGGGGAGCTGGTATATAAGGGACAGCAGTGGGACAACATGTCTGGCTCAGATCGCTTGAAAGTATCCACTGCGATTGTCAGAAAGTTAAATCCGAAATGCGGTTTCGTGCTTTTGGATAAGCTGGAGCAGATGGATCGGGAAACATTGAACGAATTCGGACAGTGGCTGGAACAGGAAGGCTTGCAGGCAATCGCGACTCGTGTCAGCACTGGCGATGAATGCAGCATCATTATTGAGGACGGCTATGTAAAAGGTCAGGAAGCAGAAGAAACAGTTGCGAGCAAACCATCATGGAAAGCAGGTGAATTTTAAATGGAAATTATAAAAGGAAAGATCAAGCGCGCCAAGAAAGTCGTGGTCTACGGACCGGAAGGGATCGGAAAGTCTACATTTGCTTCCCGATTCCCGGATCCACTGTTCATTGATACCGAGGGAAGTACCAATGACATGGACGTGGCGAGACTGCCGCGGCCTACGAGCTGGACACGTCTTCTAGAAGAGATTGAATATGTGGAAAAGAATCCGGGAGTGTGCAAAACTCTGGTGATCGACACCATCGACTGGGCAGAACAGCTTTGTGTAGAGCATGTCTGTGCAAAACACAATAAATCCGGAATTGAGGACTTTGGATATGGAAACGGATATGTCTACACCAAAGAAGAATTCGGACGGTTTTTGAACCGCCTGACTGATGTAATCGAGTCAGGTATCCATGTGGTACTGACGGCGCATGCGCAGCTTAGAAAATTTGAACAGCCAGATGAAATGGGTGCTTATGACCGATGGGAATTGAAACTGGGGAAGAAAACCCAGTCCCAGACTTCTCCTCTGGTGAAAGAATGGGCAGATATGCTCCTGTTTTGTAATTACAAAACGTATTCTGTTGCTGTGGATGACAAGGGAAAGAAGCATAAAGCCCAGGGCGGAAAGAGAGTCATGTATACGTGCCATCATCCATGCTGGGATGCAAAGAACCGGTATGGACTTCCGGATGAATGTGAGTTTGATTATGGAGTCATTGCCGGAATTATTGAACAGACAGCATCAGAGGCACAGCAGAAACCGACTCATGAGACACCTCCAGCACCGAAAGCACCGGAACCGGTTACGCCGAGCGCAGAGGGCAAACAGATGGATCTGAATGATCTAAAGACGGAAAATCAGCCGAAAGAGGAAGCAACACCGTCACAAGATGACCCCGTACCGAAGGGCAGTGTTTTCCATGTGGATGAAAGGCTTCCAAAAGCACTGCGGGATCTGATGGAAGATAAGCTGGTTTCAGAAGAAGAGATTCAGGCCGTAGTATCTGGAAAAGGTTATTACCCACAGACTACACCAATTTTGAATTATGATCCGGACTTTATTTCCGGAGTACTGGTTGGAGCGTGGCCACAGGTTTATGCGATGATCAAAAAACTTCGGGATGAGTACGAAGTACCATTTGACGAAAAATAGGAGGTTAGAAAGTAATGAGCGAACTGGATAGAGAATTAGGATGGGATGATGAGATTGAGAAGGATAGCGGGGATTTTCTCCTGCTTCCAGAAGGAGACTACGACTTTGTGGTAGAAAGTTTTGAGCGTGGCCGCCACAACGGAAGCGAGAAACTGCCGGCATGTAATAAAGCAATGCTGAAACTTCGGATTGATACACCGGATGGAACAGCGCTGATCAATCATAACTTGTTTTTACATACCAAAACAGAAGGGATGATTTCAGCGTTCTTCACATCCATTGGACAGAAGAAGAAAGGTGAAAAAATCAAGATGAACTGGAATGCGGTTATTGGAGCAAAAGGACGCTGCAAAGTCGGCATTCACGAATGGACTGGAACAGATGGAGAGAAACGACAGGGAAATGATATCAAAAAATTTTACCCGTTTGAAGAAAAGAAATTTGAGGCAGGGAAATTTTAATGGAACTAAGACCGTATCAAAGAGAAGCGAAAGAAGCGGTTTTTGAACAGTGGGAGAACGGAACCAGGAAAACACTCCTGGTTCTTCCTACCGGATGTGGAAAAACCATTGTGTTCGCAAAGATCACAGAAGACTGTGTAAGAAATGGAGACCGGGTTCTAATCCTGGCTCATCGGGGAGAACTCTTAGAACAGGCGGCGGACAAGATTGCAAGGGCAACCGGTTTGAAATGTGCAACAGAAAAGGCAGAAGAATCCTGCCTTGGTAGTTGGTTTCGGGTTACCGTTGGATCCGTCCAGAGCCTGATGAGAGAAACCAGGCTGAAACGGTTTCCGGAAGATTACTTTCATACAATCATTATTGATGAAGCGCACCATTGCATTTCAGACAGTTACCAAAGAGTGCTCCGGCATTTCCCGGATGCAAAGGTGCTGGGTGTTACAGCAACACCAGACAGGGGGGATATGAAGAATCTGGGACAGGTCTTTGAGTCTCTGGCCTATGAGTACACGCTTCCAAAGGCAATTAAGGAAGGTTATCTGTCCCCGATTAAGGCAGTAACCATCCCACTGCAGGTAGATCTGACCGGTGTTGGCGTGCAGTCTGGGGATTTTAAAGCAGGAGATCTTGGAACCGCCCTGGATCCGTATCTGGAGAGTATTGCGGAAGAGATGGAGAAATACTGCCAGGAGAAAAAGACGGTGGTATTTCTTCCCCTGGTTAAAACCAGTCAGAAATTCCGGGATATCTTAAATGACCATGGGTTCCATGCAGCGGAAGTCAACGGAGAAAGTCAGGACCGTGCAGAGATCCTGGAAGACTATGCGGCTGGCAAATATAACGTCCTGTGCAATTCCATGTTGCTGACAGAAGGGTGGGACTGCCCGGATGTAGACTGCATTGTAGTGCTGCGACCGACCAAGGTGCGAAGCCTGTATTGTCAGATGGTAGGACGCGGAACCCGGCTCGCACCAGGGAAAGACTATCTGCTTCTTCTGGACTTCCTATGGCATACGGAACGGCATGAATTGTGCCATCCGGCCCATCTGATCTGCGAGAGTGAAGAGGTTGCGCAGAAGATGACAGAGAATCTGGAGAAAGATGCGGGATATCCGATGGATATCGAAGAGGCGGAGAAGACGGCGGCAGAAGATGTTGTGGCACAGCGGGAAGAAGCGCTGGCACAGAAACTGGCAGAAATGAAACGGAGAAAACGTAAGCTGGTAGATCCGCTTCAGTTTGAAATGAGCATCCAGGCAGAAGATCTGGCCGGCTATGTTCCGGCATTTGGATGGGAGATGGCACCTCCGTCTGATGGTCAGAAAAAGACACTGGAGAAACTTGGAATTTTGCCAGATGAGATTGATAACGCAGGAAAGGCATCGAAGCTGCTGGAACGTCTGGACAAACGTCGTCAAGAAGGACTGACAACGCCAAAGCAGATTCGATTCCTGGAAAGCAGAGGTTTTCAGCACGTGGGAACATGGCAGTTTGATACTGCAAAAAAACTGATTGACCGAATTGCAGGAAACGGCTGGAAAATTCCTCGTGATATTATCCCATCAGAATATAAAGGAGCATAGACATGGAACAAAGGGCAGATCTTTTAGAGATTCTGGAGCAGATCCATCCCGCTGATCTGGACTATCAGGAATGGATCAATATCGGGATGGCATTAAAAGAAGAAGGGTATACAGCAGCAGATTGGGATCGGTGGAGTCAGAGGGATCCTGCCCGATATCATTCTGGAGAGTGTCTTCGGAAATGGGGCAGTTTCCATGGATCCACTGAGCCGGTTACAGCGGGGACCATTGTACAGATGGCGATCGACCATGGATGGGTTCCGGAACGGGATCCAGGGCATGAGTTGGACTGGAATGATGCAATCGGAGAAAAAGATGACCTGGTCATCATCGATAAAGGCTGGGTGGAAGGAAAAGAGATTCAGGAGCCGAAGAACTGGGATCCGGTAAAGGACCTGGTGCGGTATCTGGAAACCTTATTTGAAGCCGGGGAAAATGTCGGCTATGTAACGCAAAGCTGGGAAAAACCGGATGAAAAAGGCACCAGGTGGCTACCGACAAAAGGCTGTTGGGATCGGACAGCAGGACAGCTGATTCAGGAACTGAACCGGTGTAATGGGGATATAGGGGCTGTTCTTGGAGATTACAATCCAGAAGCTGGCGCATGGATCCGATTCAATCCATTAGATGGTAAAGACTGTAAAAATGAAAATGTAACGGATTTTCGTTATGCATTAGTAGAATCAGATTCCATGGAACTGGATCAGCAGAATGCGATGCTGAGAGAACTGGAACTGCCGATCGCAGCGCTGGTATTTTCCGGAAAGAAAAGTCTGCATGCGATTGTGAAGATTGACGCTGCAGATTATCGGGAATACCGCCAAAGGGTGGAATACCTTTACAATATCTGCAAGAAAAACGGATTGAAGCTGGATACTCAGAATAAAAATCCTTCCCGCTTATCCCGTATGCCGGGAGTCATCCGGAACGGGAAGAAGCAGTTCCTTGTAGATACCAATATTGGAAAGGATACCTGGGAAGAATGGCAGGAATGGATCGAAAGTATTAACGATGATCTTCCTGATCCTGAATCGCTGGAAACAGTATGGGACAACCTTCCGGAACTCTCTCCTTGCTTGATAGAAGGCGTCCTGAGAAAGGGACATAAAATGCTGATTGCTGGGCCATCCAAGGCAGGAAAGTCCTTCTTACAGATCGAATTGTGCATTGCCATCGCAGAAGGGAAGAACTGGCTTCAATGGCAGTGTGCGAGAGGGCGTGTGATGTATGTGAACCTGGAACTTGATCGGGCAAGCTGCCTGCACCGTTTCCGCGACGTTTACCAGGCTCTGGGATGGAAGCCAGAGCACCTGGGAAGCATTGATATCTGGAACTTGAGGGGGAAATCGGTACCAATGGATAAGCTGGCACCGAAGCTGATCCGGAGGGCCGCCAAGAAAGATTATGTGGCAATCATTATCGATCCGATCTACAAGGTCATCACGGGTGATGAAAACAGTGCAGATCAGATGGCGAACTTCTGTAACCAGTTTGACAAGGTATGTACAGAACTGGGTTGTGCGGTGATTTACTGCCACCATCACAGCAAAGGAAGCCAGGGCGGCAAGAAGTCCATGGACCGTGCCAGCGGATCCGGCGTATTTGCCAGAGACCCGGATGCATTGCTCGATCTGATTGAACTGGAGCCAACAGAGGCTTTGATGAAACAGGAAGAGAACAAGGCCATATGCAAAGCTTGTATTCAGTACCTGGATGCTTATTTTAGATGGGAAGACGATCTGTCTCAGGATGATCTGTGCAGTAAAACACAGATGTTGGACTACTGTGAAAAGCATCTGGATCAATGGCAGATGAAAGCACTTCAGAAGCAGATAGAAGATACATTGCAGGATGTAAAGGCCAGGACGGCATGGCGGATTGAAGGCACACTCAGAGAATTCCCGAAGTTTGCGCCGGCCAATGTATGGTTTCAATATCCGATTCACAGACTTGATGAAACAGGATGCCTAAATGATATCCAGCCGGAAGATGAACGGCCTGCATGGCAGAAAGGAAGCGCGAACAATAAAAAGAATGCTCAAAATAGAAAAGAGGATCGAAAGAAAGCGCTGCAGGAAGCCGTAGAAGGATGTAATTTTGGAGAGGTTCCAACGGTGAAAGAGGTGGCTGAATATCTCGGAATTTCAGAACGAACAGTGCGGGATCGCATCAAAGAGCACGGCGGATACTTAATAAAAGATGGCAAAGTACAAAAAAAGGTCAAGAAAAAGAGTGCGGGGAAGTCTAAAAGTTCAGACATTCCCGAAGAAGAATAAATAACGGGAAAGACTGGATTTCAGGCATCCCCGTGAAATGCCGAAAAGTGCGGGGAAGCCTGAAAAGAAGAGTTTCCCGCGGCGGCGGGGAAGACTATATATACTACGTATATATAAATATTTTCCCCGCACTGGGTTACGGGGGTAGGAGAGGGACGGGCCTAAGGCTGCCCGGCCCCGTCTCCCTTCCCCCTCCCCGTAACAAGGACGCACAGGAAAAAGAGAAATGATTTCACACGTTGAAGGAGTGAAGTGAATGAAAACTGAATTTTTTATGGCAATGATTCCGCCAACAATCACACATCAGGAAAAGAAAGTCCATGTGGTAAATGGCCGGCCGATATTTTACGAACCGGATGAATTGAAAGCAGCAAGGCAGAAGCTGACAGCTTATCTTGGACAGCATGCTCCGGAGGAACCTTATCAGGGCGGAATCCAGCTGATCGTAAAGTGGTGCTTTCCAAAAGGCAGACATGTGGATGGAGAATATAAAATAACAAAACCGGATACAGACAACCTGCAGAAGCTGCTGAAAGACTGCATGACATCTGTGAAGTTTTGGAGCGATGATGCGCAGGTGGCGTCCGAGATCGTAGAAAAGTTTTGGGCGGAGATCCCTGGAATTTATATCCGGGTAACGGAGCTATGATGGCGGTTAGAACGGCGTTTCAGCTTTTCTGTGATTGTTGGCACCTGTATCGGAAATACATCCTGAGAACGGCAAATAAGGAGGTCTTGGAGCAGTTTAAGAGAGAGACTGAGGAAATCTACACGAGATATGAACAGGAGCCGATGGCGAAAGAAATGCTGCTGGCTGTGATCAGCGAAGTTGAGAGAAAGGAGAAAGCATGAGTTGGGCAGATAAAGCGCATAAGAAATACCAGGTTGAGAAGCTGGTAAAGGAAGTGTTGCGGAATCCAGAATACAGAAAGATGCAGCAACAGGAAGACTTGAAGTGTTTTTCTTGTCTGGCACTGATCTCCGTGGATTTCATGATGAGAAAACATGGGTACGGGAAAAAGCGGATCCAGGAGTATGTGGAATTCCTGAAAAAGCAGCTGGGGTATGTGACGGAAGATGAAGAGTACTTCAAACTTCTCAACATGGAGATTGAGAGAGATACTGGAATTAATGTGTTGGGAGAACTGGACATTGAGATTAAGGAGGACTGACATGCGCGTATTCGAAGATGAAAAGACTGACAGATTTGGAAACTATCCCATATGGATAAAGGGAAAGGATGCAAACCCACAGAAAATACATGAAGAATTATACAGGAGATACGGCGGGCAGGGGTACAAATTCGCAATAGTATTTGACTGTTCCGCAGACGAGTGGGATGATCCAGAGAAAGAAACGCCAGTATATTTTCTTGACACTATACTGGATGAACTAATCTCGTATTGCGGGGTGGAAGAAGTGAGAAGGAGGCTAGACGAACTGACATGCAGGAATTAGAGAAAGCTATTGAAATACTTGATAAGCTCTCGTTCTTCGGCGGTCAAAGAGCTGGAAGAGAACTGTGGAACGATAAGCCGAGAGAAGTACAGGATGAAGATATCGCGAGTTTTAACCGGGATATTGAATATCTCAGAAACTTTATCCGCGAGCATATGAATGACGGCTGGATCCCAGTGGAGGAGCGTTTGCCGGAAGTGCCAGAAATGGAAAACGTATATCCGGAATTTAATGTCATGATCGAGGGAGCAAAGACTCCAACCACATTAAATTACAGCAATGAAGGAATATGGTTTGATGATTACAGGAATGTGTATAACGTTATCGCATGGCAGCCGCTTCCAGAACCGTACATTCCAAGAAACCAGAACAAACCAGAAGATCATTATCCTGAGTGGAGGGCGAAATTCCTGAACAAGTTTGATAGGAGGGAGTGAGTAGATAACAAATGAAACACAAGCGAACAGAGCATGAGAAAAAGATCGACACAGCAAACCATTATGATTGCCTGGAGACGGATGTGCGGGAGGATGCTAGGAAAAGCTTCAAGCGCCAGGCGTACCAGTCAGTCAGCGTGGCGCAGTACATAGCACAGAAGTACGGAATTGGAGGGGATGCCGATGGACAAGAAGATTCTTGAGGACTACATAGATGCCTGTGAGTTTATCAAAGAAACAGAAGCGGAGATCAAGAAGCTGGAGAAGAAAAAGAAGTTTGTCCAGGACAAGGTCCGGGGGAGTAATCCAGACTGGCCATATGAAGAGCGGTCCTTTAATCTGGGCGGATCAGTTGAAACGGTGGCAGATGCTTCAGCGCTGGCAAAGGAGAAGCGTATCCTAGAGGAGCAAAGGAAGGTAGCCTCGGATCTGAAGCTTGGAGTGGAAGAGTGGATGCAGGAGATTCCCTTCCGGATGCAGCGGATCATCCGGTACAAGTTTTTCAACCGGCTGAGTTGGGAAGAGGTGGCTGTTTTGATGGGGCGGAAGTGCACAGCAGGCAGCGTAAAGATGGAATTTCAGAGATTTATGAAAGAAAGTTAATGTTTGTTATGAATGTTACACATGTTACTTTTCAAAATGCTATAGTATATGCTGAAAGAAGTGAATGAATCTCTTTTTTCTTCAATGGGACTCCTTAGATATGAAATCAGGAAAGGCGCTCTGCACAAAAGTGTGGGGCGTTTTTCTGTACAATAAACACCAGAATTGAAGGTGGTGACGTGGCAAATAATGGAATTAGCTGGCATTTTATTGGGGTGGTAGAAGAATAGAATATTTACTGCATAGACAAGAGGTGCTATAATGTTATAGAGTTCAAAGGAGAAATTTGATGCAGTACGAAAGAATGTTATACAAGTATAAATCGGATGAAAATATGGAGTATATTTATGATATACTTGAGAATAATAGATTTTATTTAGCGAAAAGAGAAGAACTTAATGATCCTTTGGAAGGTGCTTCGAGTATGGATTTTGGCTTTGCAGGAAGTTCATATTATGTAGGTACTCCCCAAATGCATACTCAGTATGAGGATATATTAAATGAATACAGGGTTTTGTCATTATCGGAAGAAAACGATAATGTAGTAATGTGGTCTCATTATGCAAATAATTATAAGGGTGTGTGTATAGAAACATGTTGTAATGAGAGAGTAAAAGAGATAAAACCTGTTCATTATACACGGGTAATACAACATGTGTCGCATAAATCGTTCGAAGATACAGCTTCAAAATTATTATTTTTTAAGGCTAAGGAATGGAATTACGAATGTGAATGGAGATATATATCGAAAGAGAACTATCTGAAAATAAAAGAAGGTGAAATTACAAAAATATTTATAGGATATAGAACGGACCCAGATAATATTAGAAGGCTTATTGAAATATGTATGAAACAGAAAATAGAAGTATTTATTGCAATGATTAATCCATATGAATATAGAGTGGAAATGAAAAGCCTTGATGAATATAGAAAGTGTATGAAACGAGTAGATAAAGATTGGAATGAATTTTGAAAATTAGTTAATATAT
>CAJFMZ010000047.1 GCA_904393575.1 uncultured Sellimonas sp.
ATGGTCATCTTTGTCTCCATGGTCATGTCCATGTCCGTAAGTGCTCCGTTTTTCTCTACCGCTGCTCGATAAAGTTCCTTTGGATCCGGTGCTTCTTCCTTCCTGCTGCATCCAGCTGCTGTCAGAAGTCCAATGCAGCATACTCCCGCCATCAGTACTCCCGCTCCTTTTTTCCTTCGCAATCTCATCCTTTTCACAGTCTTCCCTCCTTTGCAAACTGTTCCTTTTCCCACGAATACAAAATCAGCCGCAAAACAGCTCCTGTAAGCTGCCCTGCGGCTGTTTGATTCAGTGTATCATTCCACACCAAACGTGTCAACATTCTTCCCGATAGGTTTGAAAAAAGTCAGACAGGCTGTCCAGCATTTTCACCAGAACCGGAATTTCATCCTCCGAAAGAGCGGAAACAACCGCCTCCGTCATCTTTTTATGAAAATCCTCATGGTGATAATATGCTTTTTCGCCCTTTTTGGTGAGACGGATATTGACTACCCGCCTGTCCTGGGCGCTCCGCTCCCGGACCACATACTTTTTATTGACAAGACTGTTCATGGATGTGGTGAGGGATCCGACAGTGATTTTCAGTTTTTTTGCGATTGCGGTCATATTGTTTCCCTCTCCCAGGCCCACCGCTTCAATGATATGCATATCATTGTTAGTGATATCTTTAAATTCCTCAGTGATCACTGCTTTGCTTTCCAGCTCCCATATTTCATTGAACAAATGAACCAGGATTTCATTGATTGCCCTGTATGCGTCCACGTTTTTTCTGCTCCTTTACCTGTCTATCTTTCGTCTTGTCCCTTTTCTTCTCCCATCAATGAACGAATGACCTCTTTTACTGTCGTGATTTCATTCTGTCTATATGCCTCTTCTCCGCAGAAAAGAAGCGCTTCATCCACATCGCCTCTGGCGGCCGCCACAAGCCGTTCCGTAATGCAGTACGGAATCTCCAACGGATTGCATTTGTGCAGGCAGCCGAGGCATTTCTTCGGTGTAAACTTCTCACCGGCCATCACCTTTTTCATGAACGGATTCCGAATCGCCCTTCCCGGCATGCCAACCGGACTTGTCACAATGCAGATGTCCTCTTTCTTCGCATTGATATACGCCTCTTTGTACCGGATATCCGCATCGCACTCCCTGGTGGTCACAAACCGGCTTGCCACCTGGACTCCGTCTACGCCAAGCCCCATGGCTGCCTCCACTTTTTCAGCCGTGTCAATGCCTCCTGCCAGCACAACAGGAATCTTCCTGCCGTACTTTGCTTCATATTCTCTCACAGTGTTCAACACCGCCCCGACTTCCTTCCGGTACGTCTCATCGTCAAACAGGTCCAGCTGCTCTTTGGTAAACCCAAGATGTCCGCCTGCTTTCGGTCCTTCAATCACGAGAAGATCCGGCATCCTTTTATACTTTCTGTCCCAGTATTTCAGGATGACTCTTGCCGATTTCTCTGTAGATACAATCGGGGCGATTTTCGTATCCGTCCCCTCTACGTACCTTGGAAGATCCGTTGGAAGCCCGGCGCCGGAAATAATCAGATCACAGCCGATCGCGGCCGCATGGCGCGCATATTCCTCATAGTGGTTTAACGCTACCATGATATTAAATCCGATCACCCCATCCGGGGCAGCCTCTCTTGCTTTCCTGTATTCGCTCTCCATGGCTCTTAAGTTTGCATGGAAGGGATCCTGCTCAAAATCCGGTTCCTGAAACCCGATCTGAGCATTGGAAATGATTCCTGCAGCTCCCTCTTTTGCGACCGCGCCGGCCAGCCCTCCAAGACTGATGCCGACTCCCATTCCACCTTGAATCAGCGGAATTCTGATTTCTTTATCGCCGAGCGAAATCGGCGGCCATTTTGTATTCAATCCCTGTTCCTTTCCTACATCCGACGGAATCTCTGATACCTCTTCTCTACCAGAGCATCTGTATCCATCTCCATGTACTCACAAATAAATTTCTGAAGTCTCTTATCCAGCTTCTCGGTCACTTCCGACAGATTTGCGGAAGTAAAGTGATCCGGTTCCGGAATCACCTGCTCTACGATATCCATGCTCTTTAAGTGATTTGCCGTCAGCTTCATGACGCCTGCCGCTTCTTTTGCCCGTTTGCTGTCCTTCCAGAGGATGGATGCAAATCCTTCCGGCGACAGGATGGAATAGATGGAGTTCTCCAGCATCCACACTTCGTCCGCTGTGGCAATAGCAAGAGCGCCGCCACTTTCTCCTTCCCCGATCACAATCGATACAACCGGCGTTTTCAGGCCGGACATTTCGTAGATATTTCTGGCAATCGCTTCGCCCTGTCCTCTTTCTTCCGCCTCAATTCCACAGAAGGCACCCGGCGTATCCACAAAGCAGATGACCGGACGGTGGAATTTCTCCGCCTGTTTCATCAGGCGCAATGCTTTCCGATATCCATCCGGGGAAGGCATTCCAAAATTATGAAGAATATTTTCTTTTGTTGTGGTTCCTCTCTCCTGGGCAATGACCGTCACCGGCATGCCGTGGAATCTGGCGATTCCGCCGATGATCGCCCTGTCATCTTTAAAATACCGGTCTCCATGGAACTCGATAAAGTCTGTAAACATGGCGTTGATATAGTCGCTTCCTACCGGACGTTCTTTCTTTCTGGAAAGCTGAACCCTCTCCCAGGACGTCAGTCCTTTGTAAGGTGCCTTCTTTTCTTCCTCCACATCCTGGCAGAACTCTCTTTTCCAGTCTTCGGAGTCCTTTGCTTCTTTATGCATACTGAGAATGGACGCGAGGACATCCTTCATCTCTTCTCTCTCGATAATCCGGTCGATAAATCCATGCTCCAGCAGGAATTCGGATCTCTGGAATCCCTCCGGCAGTTTCTGTCCGATGGTCTGCTCGATAACACGCGGCCCTGCAAATCCGATCAGTGCTTTCGGTTCCGCCAGGATAATATCTCCCAACATGGCAAAGCTTGCCGTCACCCCTCCGGTCGTCGGATTGGTCAGAACGGAAATATAGAGAAGACCTGCATCACTGTGCTTTTTCAGCGCCGCAGACGTCTTGGCCATCTGCATCAGGGAGACGATTCCCTCCTGCATTCTGGCTCCTCCGGAGCAGGCAAAAATAATCACCGGAAGCTTCTCTTTGGTCGCCCGCTCTACGGCACGGGCAATCTTTTCACCGACTGCCCATCCCATGCTGGCCATCATAAAACGTCCATCACAGATTCCAAGGACAACGTCATTTCCGCCGATCTGAGCCTTTCCGGTCAGCACTGCTTCGTCCAGTTTCGTCTTTTCCTGGAGCGCCTTTACCTTTTCCTCGTAACCTGGAAAGCTCAGCGGATTGCCTGCATTCAGGCCGTGATCCCACTCTTCAAAGGTTCCTTCATCCGCGATCATCTCCACTCTTCTTCTGGCGTGAACACGGAAATAATTGTGGCACTTCGGGCAGATATAGTAATTGTTTTTTACATCCTCCGTCACAATCGCAGCCTTGCAGGCGTTGCATTTTTTCAGAAGGCCTTCCGGAACTTCCGGCTTTCCCTTTTTATCTGAAGTATGTATCGTTATGTAGTTTTTTCTGTCTGTCTTTTTGAACATATTAGATAATTTCATGTCTTTTCACCCCTACAAACGCTCGATGAACTCAATATCGATATTTCCGCTCTGGAAATCCGGATGATTAATCAGCTCGTACAGATAGTCGATATTCGTATCGATCCCTTCGATGATGACCTCTCCCAGGGCACTTCTCATCTTGCTGATTGCCTCCGGCCTTGTCTTGGCATGAACAATCAGTTTCGCAAGCATGGAATCATAGTACGGCGGTACGGTGTAACCACTGTATATTGCAGAGTCGATCCGGACTCCTTTTCCTCCCGGAAGATAGATATCTGTAATGGTTCCCGGAGACGGCCGGAAATTCTTTTCCGGATTTTCCGCATTGATCCGGCACTCGATCGCGTGTCCGGTCAGTTTCACGTCCTCCTGGCGGATTTTGAGCGGCTCCCCGGACGCAATCCGGATCTGCTCTTTGACCAGGTCGATTCCGGTTACCCACTCTGTCACCGGATGCTCTACCTGGATTCTTGTATTCATCTCCATGAAATAGAAGTTTCCGCTTTTCTCCAGAAGGAATTCAATCGTACCCGCATTCTCGTAATGCGCGGCTCTGGCTGCCTTGACAGCCGCCTCCCCCATCTTCTGTCTGAGCTCCTCGCTCAGGGCGATGGACGGAGACTCCTCAATCATCTTCTGGTGGTTTCTCTGGATGGAACAGTCACGTTCTCCCAGATGAATGACATTTCCATATTTGTCCGCCAGAATCTGAAATTCGATGTGGCGCGGATGTTCCACAAAATGTTCAATGTACATCATATCATCGCCGAAAGCCGCTTTCGCCTCTTTCTGGGCGGTGGAAAACGCCTTGGCAAACTCCTCCGGGGAAGCTGCCACACGCATGCCTTTTCCTCCTCCTCCAAGGGCGGCTTTTACAATCACCGGATATCCGATACGGTCCGCCTCTTTTGCTCCCGTCTCCTCATCGAAAATCGGTTCCGTACTTCCAGGAATGACCGGAACCCCGGCAGATATCATCGTATTTCTCGCCTCGGATTTGTTGCCAAGCTTTTCGATCACTTCGGCTTTCGGTCCGATAAACGTAATATTGCACTTTTCGCACAGTTCTGCAAATCTGCTGTTCTCCGACAGGAATCCAAATCCCGGATGAATCGCGTCCGCTCCCGTGATCATGGTGGCACTTAAAATCTTGTCCATGCTCAGATAGCTCTCCGATGACGGAGCCGGACCGATGCAGACCGCCTCATCCGCAAGCTGTGTATGCAGCGCTTCCCGGTCCGCCTCGGAATATACCGCAACCGTTTCGATTCCCATCTCCCGGCAGGCACGGATAATCCGCACCGCAATCTCACCCCTGTTTGCAATCAAAACCTTCTTAATCATATCTGCCTCCGACCTCGTTTTTATCTCTTTCTCATCTAGCCGACCATGAAAGTCAGTTCCGCGCTTACCACGACTTTTCCGTCCACACTGGCAATGGCTTCTCCGACTCCCACCGGCCCTTTCTGTTTGATGATCCTTGTCTCCAGTTTGACCTTGTCTCCCGGAATGATCTTTCCTTTAAATTTGCACTTATTGATTCCGCCAAAGTAAGCAATCTTTCCTTTGTTTTCCTCTTTGCTTAAAATCGCGACTGCTCCCACCTGAGCCAGTGCTTCCACCGTCAGGACGCCCGGCATCACCGGTTCCTGCGGGAAATGTCCACGGAAGAAGTCCTCCCTGAATGTCACACATTTGTATCCTGTCGCAAATTCACCCGGCTCATAATCTTCGATATAATCTACCAGAAGAAACGGATGGCGGTGCGGCAGAATCTCTTCGATTTCTTTTACTCCCAGATGTTTCATCTTGCTTCACCTCAATTATCGAATCCTGAACAGCGGCTGGCCGTACTCTACGCCCTGGCCGTTTTCCACGAGGATCTCCTCGATGGTTCCGTCGTATTCACTTTCAATTTCATTCATCAGTTTCATGGCTTCCACGATGGCAAGGACCTGTCCCTTTTTCACCGTATCGCCCACCTGCACATACGGGTCCGCATCTTCTGACGGAGCGGCGTAAAACGTTCCGACAAGCGGAGAGGTCACAAGCTTTCCGCCCTGTTCCTTTGGCTCTTCCGAAGCATTCTCTGCTTCCTGAACCTCTCCCGGCGCTACCGCCTGTACCACAGCCGGAGCCGCCGCCTGCGTGTCCGCTGCAACGACTTTGACGCTGCTTTCTTTCCCCATCTTAATGCAGACATCCTCTGTCTCATATTTGAATTCCGTCAGTTTTGAATCGGAAACGGTATTAATCAGTTTTAAAAGCTGTTCCAGTTCCATATCCACACTCTCCTATTCCTCGAATTTTTTGATCAGAAGGGTTGCGTTGTGTCCGCCAAATCCCAGTGAATTGCTCATGGCATAGCGCACTTCTTTCTCAACCGGTGCTCCGACCGCATAATTCAGATCGCATTCCTCATCGACATTTTGGGTTCCCATGGTCTGATGGATGAATCCTTCTTCTACTGATTTTACGATAGTTACGAATTCCACACCGCCTGCTGCTCCAAGCAGATGTCCGATCATGGACTTGGTAGAGTTGACAACCACATCCTTGGCTGCATCTCCAAAGGCCGCTTTGATTGCAACGGTCTCAAACAGGTCGTTGTGATGAGTACTTGTTCCGTGAGCGTTGATATAGGTAATATCCTCCGGTTTTACACCTGCCTCTTTCATGGCGTCCGTCATGGCACGGGCCGCACCGCTTCCGTCTTCGATCGGGGAAGTGATGTGGTAGGCGTCTCCTGTCGCTCCGTATCCGACTACTTCCGCATAGATCTTCGCACCTCTTGCCTTCGCATGCTCCAGTTCTTCCAGAACTACAATTCCGGCACCTTCTCCAAGGACGAATCCGCTTCTGTCCTTGTCAAACGGAATGGATGCGTGCATTGGATCATTGGATGTGGTCAGCGCGGTAAGAGCTGTAAATCCAGCCACGCCTGTCGGGCAGATGGCGCTCTCCGTACCGCCGGCAAACATTACTTCCGCATCTCCGTACTCAATGGCGCGGAATGCGTCACCGATACAGTGAGTTCCGGACGCACATGCGGTAACCACGTTGGTACATTTTCCTCTTGCTCCAAGCTGGATGGACACATTACCTGCTGCCATGTTGGAGATCATCAGAGGAACCATCAGCGGATGAACCCGGTTTGGTCCTTTCTCCACGATCTTTGTATATTCTCGTTCTACGGTCTGTAAGCTTCCGATTCCGGATCCTACAATCACGCCCACACGGAACGGATCTTCCTTTTCCATATCAAGCGCCGCGTCTTTGCACGCCTCCAGTGCGGCTGCCACGGCGTACTGGGAGAATGTCTCCATTCTCTTTGCGGCCTTGAAATCCATATAGTTCTTTGGATCGAAGCCCTTGACCTCTGCCGCGATCTTTACTTTATAGTCAGAAGTATCAAATTTCGTAATCTCTCCGATTCCGACTTTTCCTTCTTTGATTCCTGCCCAGAATTCCGGCACGCTGTTTCCAATCGGAGTGATTGCGCCCAGACCTGTTACAACTACTCTTCTTTTCATATTTCGTCTCCTTTTTCGCTTGTTACATTCCGCCGTCTACACAGATGACCTGTCCGGTGATATACCGTGCGTCATCCGAAGCCAGAAACGCCGCTGTCTTTGCGATATCTTCCGGCTTTCCGAATGTACCGAACGGAATCTGCGCTTTCGCTGCTTCTTTCACTTTCTCCGACAATACTTCCGTCATTTCTGTCTCAATAAATCCCGGCGCGATGGCGTTGACCGTGATATGGCGGGAAGCAAGCTCTTTGGCGCAGGCTTTCGTAAGCCCGATGATTCCCGCCTTGGATGCGGCATAGTTTGCCTGTCCCGCATTTCCATACACCCCTACGACAGAGGAAAGGCTGATGATGCGTCCGCTTTTCTGTTTCAGCATCTGTCTGGAAGCGAACCGGATACAATTAAATGCTCCCTTTAAATTGGTATCCACAACAGCATCAAAATCTTCTTCGCTCATCTTCATCAGAAGTCCGTCTCTTGTAATTCCCGCATTGTTGACCAGAATGTCCACCCGGCCATAAGTGCCGATGATCTCCTGGAACATTTCCTCGCAGGCTTTAAAATCAGCAACGTTGCACTGTCGGATTTCGGCTTTATTTCCTTCTGCTTCAATCTGAGCTTTTACTTCTTCCGCCCGTTCTCTGGAGCCGTTGTAGTTGACAATCACAAGCGCCCCCCGTCTTGCGAGCTCCATCGCGATTGCCTTTCCAATGCCTCTTGATGCTCCTGTCACTACTGCTACTTTCTGCTCTGTCATACTCTATACTCCTTATGTATATCAAATTTCAGGTCCTTTTTGTCCCTGATCTTATTTCAGCGCTTCTGCTGTTTTTTCTACATCTTCCCATGTTCCAATGTTGTACATGGCCACGTCACGGCTGATCTTCCTCATAAATCCAGCCAGTGTTTTTCCCGGCCCGATCTCAATAAAGGTATCCACGCCTTCCTCGATCATCTTCCGGATGCTCTGTTCCCATCTTACAGAGGAGGATACCTGCTGTCCCAGAAGCTCTTTGATCTTTGTCTCATCCTGTACATACTCTGCTGTCACATTGGTGACATAAGGAATCTCCAGCTTATGGATTTCCACGCTTTCCAGTTCCTTTAACAGTTCTTCTCCTGCGCTTTTCAGAAGCGGTGAATGGAACGGTCCACTGACATTGAGCATAACCACTCTTTTCGCCCCTGCTTCTTTGAGCTTTTCGGAAGCCTCTTCCACTTTGGCTGTCACTCCGGTGATCACAATCTGTCCCGGACAGTTGTAGTTGGCAATGGTCACGCCTTCGATCCCGCTGATCACGTTCTCGATGGCCTCTGCCTCCATTCCAAGAACTGCCGCCATAGCGCCTTCCCCTGCCGGAACCGTATTCTGCATGAGAATTCCTCTCTTGCGGACGGTACGGATCGCGTCCTCCTCGGACATGCCTCCTGCCTGGGCAATGGCACAGTACTCACCAAGGCTTAATCCTGCTGTCACATCCGGATGGATGCCCTTTTCTCTTACCACCTTTGTCATGGCAAGGCAGGTTGTCACAAGCGCCGCCTGTGTGTACTCTGTCAGATCCAGCTTGTCATTTTCCTCAAAGCAGAGCGCTTTCATGTCAAGGCCGAGGATCTCGGATGCCTTGTCGAACACCGCCCGTGCGCTTTCGCTGTTTTCATAAAAATCTTTGCCCATTCCTGCTTTCTGGGCTCCCTGACCCGGATAAATAAATGCGATCTTACTCATAGAATCCAGCTCCTTTGATCAGTGCGTCCGTCTCTTTTACCAGTTTTTCAATGAATTCTTTACAGGTCAGAATCTCCTTGAACATGGCTGCGCTCTGTCCTGCCATCACGCTTCCGGTTACTACGTCACCGTCTACAACCGCTCTTCTTAATCCGCCAAGAGTCATCTGTTCCAGTTCCTCGAAGGATGCGCCTTCCTGCTCTTTCTTGATATACTCTTTTGCCATCTGGTTTCTGAGTACCCGGACCGGATGTCCTGTGGAACGTCCTGTCACACGGGAATCAATGTCTTTTGCCTTGATAATGCTGTTTTTATAGTTCTCATGAACCTGGGATTCTTTTGTGACAACGAATCCGGTTCCCAGCTGTACACCTCTTGCTCCCAGCATAAATGCAGCAGCCACTCCGCGGCCGTCGGCGATTCCGCCTGCCGCAATAACCGGAATATGGACCGCGTCAACGACCTGAGGAACCAGTACCATCGTAGTATTCTCTCCGATATGTCCTCCGGCTTCGGTTCCCTCTGCCACAAGAGCGTCCGCTCCACAGCGTTCCATTCTCTTTGCAAGGGCAACGCTTGCCACAACAGGAATGACTTTCACGCCTGCTTCTTTCCACATTTTCATGTACTTCTCCGGGCTTCCGGCGCCGGTCGTCACAACTTTGACGCCCTCTTCCACAATCACTTTTGCCACATCGTCCGCATACGGGCTCATCAGCATGATGTTAACGCCAAACGGTTTGTCAGTCAGTTCTTTTGCTTTTCTTACCTGGTCTCTTACCCAGTCCGCCGGAGCGCTTGCCGCGCCGATCAGTCCCAGTCCGCCGGCATTTGATACCGCTGCCGCAAGTTTATGTTCTGCCACCCAGGCCATTCCTCCCTGGATAATCGGATACTCAATTCCAAGGATCTCTGTAATTTCTGTCTTCATCCCAATAACCCTTCCTTATATTTTACAGCAATATGGTTCTGCCATCCGGCCTGCCAGTATCCTGGCATTGACCGGATGGCCCCTAAGATGCGTGCTGCTATTTGCTTAAATACTCTACTACTTCACCGATTGTTGTCAGTTTTTCGAGATCTTCTGTCGGAATTTCTTTTCCGTACTCTTCTTCCAGAGCCATAACCATCTCAAAAAGATCCAGGGAATCTGCTCCAAGATCCTCTTTGAAGGAAGTTTCCTCTGTCAGTGTGTTGATGTCTGCTCCAAGGTTTTCTGCTACGATTTCTTTTACTTTTTCTAACATAGTGATAGTCTCCTTTTACTTTTTACTTTTCTTTTTCATGTTTTCTATGTAATCCGGCCTTTGCCGGTGATTACCTGATTACCATTCCAGGATGGATGCACCCCAGGAGAGCCCCGCTCCGAATCCTGCGATGACGATCTTTTGTCCTCTCTGAAGCCTTCCGTCCCGGTTCATCTCGTCGAGAAGAATCGGCACACTGGCCGAAGAAGTATTGCCGTACTCCTGGAGGTTCACCGGGAATTTCCCGATATCCGTCTTCAGCCGTTTGGCTACCGACTCCACAATCCGTTTGTTTGCCTGATGGAGAATGAACCAGTCGATGTCCTCCGTGCCAAGCCCTGCCTGGTCCAGTACCTCTGTCACAATCTCCGGCACTTTCTTGACCGCAAACTGGAATACGCCTCTTCCGTCCATGCTGATGAATGTATCCTTCGGCGTCTCCCCGGTCTCCTTGAATTCCCTTACAAACCCGGATGAAAATCTGCTTTTGCACAGAAGGGCATCTCCCTTCCATCCATCGGAATGCGCTGCCGGAGGATACGGTGTTCCTTCCACCGCCCGGATCACAGCCGCTCCTGCTCCGTCACCAAAGAGAATACAGGTGCTCCGGTCCGTCCAGTCTACCATGGAAGAGAGCGCTTCGCTTCCGATTACCAGAATCGTCTTGTAAAATCCTGCCGCAATGTAGGCCTGTGCGCTCTGGTAGGCAAAGACAAATCCGGTGCAGGCAGCCTGCATGTCATATCCGGCTGCATGGACCGCCCCGATTTCCTTTTGCACCTCACAGGCCACACTCGGAAAGATTACATCCGGGGAGGAGGAGGCAACCAGAATCAGATCGATCTCCTCCGGGCTGATCCCTGCATTGTCAAGGGCCCTCTTTGCCGCCTCGGCCGCCATGAAGGACGTTGTCTCATGTTCCGCGATGTGCCGGTTTCTTACACCGGTCCGCTCCCGGATCCACTCATCACTTGTCTCAACCATTTCAGACAGGTCATCATTGCTCAAAATTTTAGGCGGGATATAGGATCCCGTCCCGCATATTTTTCCTATCATATGTTTTCTCCAAACTTTTATTTTGAACTTAAAATACTTTGATACTCAAACTATATTACATGAGGATGGAAATGTCAAGACCGTCCGCCCTCCCATTTTTCACAAAAACACCAGCCGGCTTCGCTTCTTTTTGTATATTGTGATAAAATAGTCTTATACTATATCCGTATGGAAACATGGGAGGAATGCTTATGAAACGTCTGCGGTCTCTGGACAGGACAGAACGCTTTCTTTTTTATACAGGACTTGTCATGACGGCAAGCGAGATCTGGAAACAGTGGACACTCACTTTTGTTCTCGAAGGCGGAACTTATAACTGGTGGTATTTTCCGTTTCAGCTTTGTTCTGTTCCGATGTACCTGCTGATTCT
The DNA here is from genome assembly GCA_904393575.1 of uncultured Sellimonas sp. Taxonomy (GTDB): domain Bacteria; phylum Bacillota; class Clostridia; order Lachnospirales; family Lachnospiraceae; genus Sellimonas. The sequence goes on from CAJFMZ010000047.1 coordinate 11,540, forward strand.
TCTGCCGTTCTTTCATGCTTCCCATATCCGGCGGATCTTTTATACCTTCCTGATGGATTTTTCTCTTCTGGGCGGAATTGCGGTTTTCCTGGACACAAGCGGAATGCACTATCCGTTTCTGCCGCTTACCGTTCATTCTTATCTGTGGCATCTGATTCTGATTGCCATCGGACTCTTCTGCGGTCTTTCCGGCATCAGCGACTATACCTGGCACGGTTTCCGGTCTTCCGTGGCGCTGTTTGCCATCCTCTGTCTGGCTGCCACAGTACTCAATCTTACAATCGGCCGGACACACGGAATTGACATGTTCTATATTAGTCCCTACTACCCGATGTCGCAGGTGATCATTTCCGATCTGACCCGCCATTTCCCCAATCCCATCCGCATTCTCTGCTACCTTGCCGTCATTGTTCTGGGCGCGTTTTTGCTACATTTGTTCTGGCAGCATGTCTTTTGTCTGAGGAACCGAAAAAAATAGCTGTCATCTTTTCTTTTTTATTGACTTTGCAATTAGTTAATGCTAACTTTATTATAGTTAGTTATTTCTAACCACAATAAATAAAGAAAGAAGGAGATGCAAATGATCTGTAACTGGCTGAAAAATGAAAAGATACTTTGTTTTCTTGGCGGTGCCGTGGCAGCGCTTGCAGGGGTAAAAGCTGCAAAAAGCGAGAAAACCCGCGCCATGGCTGTCAAAGGACTTGCAAAAGGCATGAAACTGCAGCAGGATGCGAAGGTGACGCTTCAGAATATGAAAGAAGAGGCTCAGGATATCTGCTATGACGCAAAGCAGGAGGCAGAATCCGCAGGAACCGGCGATGAGGCGTAATGATGAGATATCAGGTCATTCATGATACTCCCGGAAGACTCCGGGTGCGTTTTGGTCCCGACTTCTTCAACCGGGAAGAAGGCTTTGGAATTGCCGGCCTTTTAAAACAGGAGGCCGGGGCCGTTTCCGTGGAAACCACACCGGTCAACGGCGGCATCCTGATTTACTATCCGGCCGGAAATCGTGAACACATCGTAAGTCTTCTGGATTCCGTGTCCACACGTTCCTGCCTTCCAAAAGGGAAGCCGGATGATGAGGCAAAGCTCAAGGAAGCTTCCTGTGAATTTCAGAACCGGCTGATCTCCCATGTAGGAAAACATTATCTGCGGAAACTTCTGCTTCCGGCTCCCATCCGGACTGCCATCACCCTGTACCGGGCGGCCCGCTACATCAAGAACGGATTATCCGCTCTTTCAGACGGACAACTCAATGTGGCGGTTCTGGATGCGGCATCCATTGGCACTTCGCTCCTGCAGAAGTCCTATTCCACAGCGGCTTCTATCATGATGCTGCTTGGAGTCTCCGAGCTTCTGGAGGACTATACCCGCAAAAAGACAAGGCTTGCCCTTTCTCAAAGCCTGGCTCTGAATATTGACCGGGTCTGGCTTGTACAGGGAAAATCCGAAGAAGCAGTGCCGATTTCCAGAATCCGGCCGGGGGATACCATCTGTGTCCGCAGCGGCTCTGTCATTCCGCTTGACGGAGAAATTTCCGGCGGGGAGGCCATGGTAAACGAATCCTCCATGACCGGTGAACCTCTGGCTGTTCTTCGGGCAGAAGGCGACAGCGTCTTTGCCGGAACCGTGGTGGAGGAGGGTACGCTTTACATACGGGTGCGCACCCTCGCCAACGATACGAGGCTTACCAAAATCGCCTCCATGATCGATACGTCCGAGACGCTCAAGGCAGATGTCCAGTCCCATGCGGAACAGCTGGCGGACCGGATCGTTCCGTTCAGTCTTCTGACCGCCCTTCTGACACTTGCAGCCACAAGGAATCCAGTCAAGGCCGCCTCGGTGCTGATGGTGGATTATTCCTGTGCTCTGAAGCTTTCTACCCCGATCTGCGTAATCTCCGCCATGCACGAAGCCGCAGACCACAACATGATGGTAAAGGGCGGAAAATTCCTGGAGGCATTCTCCAGGGCGGATACGATCGTCTTTGATAAAACCGGAACCTTGACCGATGCCTGCCCAAAAGTGGCAAAGGTCATTCCAATGGCAGGATACGAGCGAAACGAAGTACTCCGCACCGCCGCCTGCCTGGAGGAGCATTTCCCTCACAGCGTGGCAAAAGCGATTGTGCGTCAGGCCGAACTTGAGCATCTTTCCCACCGGGAAGAGCATGCGGAAGTCAAATATGTGGTGGCCCACGGGATTGCATCCACCCTCTACGGGGAACGTGTTCTGATCGGAAGTTCTCATTTCGTCTTTGACGATGAGGGCATCCTGATAAGCGAGGAAGAACAGCAGATCATTGACGCCGAAACCAATGGGTATTCTACGATCTTCCTTTCCATCGGAGACCGGCTTGCCGGAATCATCTGTGTGGAAGATCCGGTACGTCCGGAGGCAAAGGAAGTCATTCAGAATCTGAAGGCCCTTGGAATCCGCCACATCATCATGCTGACCGGTGACAGTGAACCGGCCGCCATTGCAGCCTGCAAGGCACTTGGCATTACAGAATACCGATCCCAGGTGCTCCCGGAGGACAAGGCTTCCATCATTCAGAAGCTGAAAGCTTCCGGACACACCGTCATCATGACCGGGGACGGCATCAATGATTCGCCGGCTCTTTCTGCGGCTGATGTCTCCGTTGCCATGAAAGACGGATCGGATATTGCACGGGAAGTTGCGGATATCGCTCTGTTATCGAGAGATCTCCACCGCCTTGTGATCCTGAGACGGTTAAGTACGGCTCTGATGGACCGGATTCACAAAAACTACCGGTTCATACTTGGCTTTAATACGAGTCTGATTGCAGGAGGGA
>CAJFMZ010000048.1 GCA_904393575.1 uncultured Sellimonas sp.
AAGCATAACAAAGGAGGAGACACTCTTGTTAGAAATTAAGACAAATGAATCAGAAGCAGCAGCAAAAATTATCGTCGTTGGTGTAGGTGGAGGCGGTAACAATGCTGTCAACCGCATGATAGATGAGCAGATTGCCGGAGTAGAATTTATCGCCATCAATACAGACAAACAGGCTCTCTCTTTCTGTAAGGCCCCTACACTGATGCAGATCGGAGACAAGCTTACAAAAGGACTTGGCGCAGGAGCAAAACCGGAAGTTGGAGAAAAAGCAGCAGAGGAGAGCGCAGATGAGATTGCGGCAGCACTCAAAGGCGCAGACATGGTATTTGTCACATGTGGAATGGGCGGCGGTACAGGTACAGGTGCGACGCCGGTTGTAGCACGTATCGCAAAAGAGCAGGGTTCCCTGACAGTCGGAGTAGTCACAAAGCCTTTCCGTTTTGAATCCAGAGCCCGTATGAATAATGCTCTTGCAGGAATTGAAAAATTAAAAGAAAATGTTGACACACTGATTGTGATTCCAAATGATAAACTTCTGGAGATTGTGGACAGAAGAACTACGATGCCGGACGCACTGAAAAAGGCGGACGAGGTACTTCAGCAGGGTATCCAGGGTATTACAGACCTGATCAATGTTCCGTCTCTGATCAACCTTGACTTTGCAGATATCCAGACTGTCATGGTTGACAAGGGCATCGCTCATATCGGAATCGGACATGGCAGAGGAGATGACAAGGCGCTTGAGGCTGTGAAGCAGGCTGTGGAAAGTCCGCTGCTTGAGACAACGATATCAGGTGCATCTCATGTAATCATTAATATTTCCGGAGATATCACTCTGATGGATGCAAGTGATGCGGCAGAGTATGTTCAGGAACTCGCAGGCGAAGATGCAAACATTATCTTTGGTGCGATGTATGATGAGAATAAATCTGACGAGGCTACTGTTACCGTCATTGCGACCGGATTACATAGCAGCTCGGAGAGTACTGCTTCCAGACTGAAATCCAAGATTGGAACCGGAAAACCGGCAGGATCTGTATTTGCTGATACACAGGACGCTTCTCCGAAAACAGATATGGGAAGAGTGACAAGAATGCCACAGCAGTCCAGAACAACTGCAGCACCGGAAAGCAGCAGCACATCATCTGCTTCCACACCGTCTTATACAGCCGGGACAGGAAGAGTGAAAGAACAGACGATCAAGATTCCGGATTTCTTCAAAAAATAGTAGAATGGTAAAATCAGAAGGTATAAGGACGTTGTCCTTATGCCTTCTTTTTTGCTGTCGAAAGAAAACTCATTTCTCTGTCAGTTTCTGACAAAATTTCAAATCCCTTTTTTTTATAATACTAGTTGTTCGTATACGGAATCGATTTAGCAGCGACAGGAGAAGAGAGGGTGGCAAATGTACTATGAGATTTACATCGATGTATTCTTTCTCGTGAATTTTATGATGGATTATCTGCTCCTTGCAGCGTCAGCCAGAATGCTGTGCGCCGGATTTAAAAGGAGAAGAGTCCTGATGGGAGCTTTTGCGGGAGCACTTTTGACCTGTCTGGTCATTCTGATTCCTGCCGGAGGCATCTTGAAACTGCTGATCTGCCATGTGGCGGTAACTACTGTAATGCTCCTTACGGGAATTCCAGTGAACAGTGCAAGAGAGTTTGTCAAAGCATTTTTGATGCTTTATGCAGGCGCATTTCTTCTGGGAGGTATTTTCAGCTTCTTTGGACAATATATTCGTACAGGAAGCCTTTTTTTTCTGTTTGCTGTTATCAGTTACGAGGTGATGCAGGGAATCTGGGAATTCTGGAGACTGATTCAAAGACAGAACCGGTACCTCTGTGAAGCGGTATTGGAGCAGGCAGGGGAACAGGTCCGGCTCTGTGCGTTGATTGATACGGGGAACAGGCTGACAGACCCCCTTACGGGACAGCCGGTCTGCATCGTGGAAAGACAGGCGGCAGCTCCTTTGCTTGCTGATACACAGAAGATCCGCAGCATTGCGTTCCGGTCCATGGGAAATGAGCATGCCATGCTGGATCTGGTACAGGTTGACAGCCTGTGTTTATACGGAAAAAAGAAAAAAAGGGTCTGCGGGGCATGGATCGGGCTGGCAGATACAACGATTTCCGGAGATGGGTCCTACAGAATGCTTGTAAATCCGGATATTTTTTTAGGAGGGGATTGAAATGATTATGAATATTGCGGTACCAAATGCGGTCAGACAGAAACTTCTTCCGGCCTTTCGGACATGGCTTTTTCCGGAAAAGCAGGAAGTCTACTATATAGGGGGATCAGATATTCTTCCTCCGCCCCTGGATGTGGAGGAGGAAGCAAGGGCGATTGAACAGCTCGGTACAGAACAGAAAGAATCGGCCAGAAAACAGCTGATTGAGCACAATCTGCGTCTGGTTGTTTATATCGCCAAAAAATTTGACAATACGGGAGTCGGTGTAGAAGACCTGATTTCCATCGGCACGATCGGCCTGATCAAAGCAATTAATACATTTAATCCGGATAAAAACATCAAGCTTGCCACATACGCCTCGCGGTGTATTGAAAACGAAATTCTCATGTATCTGAGAAGAAACAGCAAGACAAAGCTGGAAGTCTCCATCGATGAACCTTTGAACGTAGATTGGGATGGAAATGAGCTTCTGCTGTCGGATATTCTGGGGACGGAAGAGGATACGATCTATAAGGACATGGAGACGGAAGCGGAGAAAAACATGCTGATCCGTGCGGTAGGGCGACTTTCTGTCAGAGAGCGCAGAATCGTCAACATGCGTTTTGGACTGGGTACTCCGGACGGAGAAGAGATGACCCAGAAAGAGGTGGCGGATGTTCTTGGAATTTCCCAGTCTTACATTTCCAGGCTGGAGAAAAAGATCATGATCCGGCTGAAGAAGGAAATCGCAAAACTGGAATAAAAATTCAGAAAAAGGAAGAAGAAACAGATAAAAAGTGGTACAATATCTACATACGAAAGGCAACAGAAAGGGGCGATGTTATGAAACTAAGGTTTATAGGCGCGGCACATGAAGTAACCGGAAGCTGCCATCTTCTGGAGGCGTGCCAGAAACATATTCTGGTAGACTGCGGGATGGAGCAGGGCCCGGATTTGTATGAAAACCAGGAAATTCCGGTTTCTGCGTCCGAGATTGATTACGTGCTTCTGACTCATGCCCACATAGACCATTCCGGCAATCTGCCGCTCCTTGTGAAGAACGGATTCCGGGGAGATATTGTATCTACGTTTGCAACGGCGGATCTGTGCAGTATCATGCTTCGTGACAGTGCTCATATTCAGGAATTTGAAGCAGAATGGCGCAACCGGAAAGCGAAAAGGAGCGGTGCACCTTTTTATGAACCGCTTTATACTATGCAGGATGCAGTGGATGCGGCAGCTTTGTTTGCTCCCTGCGATTATGGACAGAGGATTTCCCTCTGTGATGGGATTGAAGTCCGGTTCAGCGATGTGGGACATCTGCTTGGATCTGCCTGTATTGAAGTGTGGATTACGGAGGAAGGAGAAACGAGAAAAATCGTGTTTTCCGGCGATGTGGGAAACATCAATCAGCCTATCATCAAAGATCCGACAACGGTAAAAGAGGCGGATTATGTGGTGATTGAGTCTACCTACGGAAACCGGATTCACGGAGAAGGAATTCCGGATTATGTAGGAGATTTTACGAAGGTGATACGGGAAACATTCGCAAAGGGAGGCAATGTGGTTGTTCCGTCCTTTGCAGTTGGAAGAACGCAGGAGCTGTTGTATTTCATCCGGGAAATCAAGGAGAAGAATCTGCTTCCGGAATATCCGGATTTTGAAGTGTATGTAGATAGTCCGCTGGCCATTGAGGCTACCAATGTATTTAACAAAAACATGCTGGGGTGTTTCGATGAGGAAGCCATGGAGCTTGTGAAAAAAGGGATCAATCCCCTTCGGTTTCCTGGGCTGAAGCTGTCTACGACCAGTGAGGACTCCAAGCAGATTAATTTTGACGAGAAGCCGAAGATCATCATTTCCGCATCGGGAATGTGTGAGGCAGGCCGGATCCGCCATCATCTGAAACATAATCTTTGGAGAAAAGAATGTACGATTCTTTTTGTCGGATATCAGGCGGCAGGAACACTGGGGCGCAAGTTGATTGAAGGCGCTGAATGCGTCAAGCTGTTCGGGGAAAATGTAGAGGTCAACGCCAGAATCTGCGCACTACGGGGAATCAGCGGACATGCAGATAAAAATGGTCTGCTGAACTGGCTGTCTGCGTTTGAAACCCCTTTACGCCATGTATTCGTTGTCCACGGAGAGGATCAGGTGACAGACGAGTTTGCCGCATCGATCCGGGAAACACTTGGGTACAAGGCTTTTGCGCCGTACTCCGGGGGCTGTGTCGATCTTTTGACAGGGGAAATTTTAAGTGAAGGGATCAGGGTCCCGAAGAAATCCTCGGAAAAGCCGGCCAGAATCCGGGCGAACCAGGTATTTGGCCGTGCAGTGGCGGCGGCCAAGCATCTGCTGGATGTAGTCATGAAAAATGAGGGGCTGTCCAATAAAGATCTTGCGAAGCTGGAGAGCCAGATCCAGAATCTGGCTGATAAGTGGGACCGTAATGATTAGCGGGAACAGAGAGGAAGGACCTGTCAAGGACTAAAAGTTTTTTTATTTTTTCGGAGACTGAATAAGAGAATGCCGGAATGTACATGATTCTTGTTAGAAAGGCAGCACTGCCGGACAGGAGGATGTACGATGGCGTTGAACAAAGTTGAAATATGCGGGGTGAATACGGCAAAGCTTCCTCTCCTGAACGAGGAAGAAAAGGAAGAACTGTTCACCCGGATCAAAGCAGGCGATGAGGAGGCAAAAGAGAAGTATATCAAAGGCAACCTCAGGCTGGTACTTAGTGTGATCAAACGGTTTGCAGGGAGCAATGAAAATCCGGACGACCTTTTTCAGATCGGCTGTATCGGACTGATCAAGGCCGTCAATAACTTTAACACGGAGCTGGATGTCCGGTTTTCCACTTATGCGGTACCTATGATCATTGGAGAAATCCGCAGATATATGCGGGACAACAATTCCATCCGCGTCAGCCGTTCCCTCAGGGATACGGCCTATAAGGCGATCTATGCAAAAGAGAACTATGTGAAAAAGAACTTAAGAGAGCCGACGGTCCAGGAGATCGCGGAGGAGATCGGGATTGCAAAAGAGGACATCGTCTATGCACTGGATGCGATACAGGCTCCCGTCAGCCTGAATGAACCGGTCTATAATGACAGCGGGGATGCCCTTTATGTGATGGATCAGATCAGCGACAAAAAGAATAAAGAGGAGAGATGGATCGAGGATTTGTCCTTACAGGCGGCGATGGAACATTTGAATGAGCGGGAAAAATACATTATCCGGCTCCGGTTTTTTGAAGGAAAGACCCAGATGGAAGTGGCAAAAGAAGTGAATATTTCCCAGGCGCAGGTGAGCAGACTGGAAAAAAATGCCCTCCGTCTGATGCGTCAGTATCTGGACTAGAAAAAAGAACGTCTTTGCGGCGTTCTTTTTTTGTTGAAATTTCAACAGGCATATATTATGCTATACATGTAGATGGAACTAAAAAGAAAATGAGGCGAAGAAAATGTATAAGGCTTGTATTTTTGATCTGGATGGAACATTGACGGATACTTTGGAGTCCATTGCGCATTCTGTGAATCTGACTTTAAAGCAGATGGGGCTGCCGGAGATTACCCTGGAACAGTGCCGGGAATTTGTAGGGAGCGGCGCAAGGAGGCTGATGGAGAACACACTGAGGGCCTGCGGCGATGAAAGACTCGCCAGAATTGAGGAGGCTATGGATATATACAGCGTGGTGTTCGCTGAGAACTGTACCTATCACGCAAAGCCCTACGACGGCATTAAAGAGATGCTTGGAAAACTGAAACAGGAAGGACTGTATCTTGCGGTGCTGTCGAATAAGCCGGACGGGCAGACAAGAGATGTGGTACAGACATTCTTTGGAACAGAGCTGTTTGATTTTGTCCAGGGACAAAAGGAAGGAATTCCGAGAAAACCGGATCCGGCGGCTGTTCTGCTCATTATGGACAAGGCGGGCGTGAGCCGGGAAGAATGTGTTTATATCGGTGATTCCGATGTGGATATGCATACTGGAAAGAATGCCGGTGTAAAAACAGTTGGTGTAAGCTGGGGATTCCGGTCAAAAGAAATTCTCCGGGAAACAGGTGCCGATGTGATTATCGACCATCCGGAAGAGCTGACCGCGATCGTAACAAACAGAAAAAGTGAGGAGGGAAAGCATGGAAGGATTTAGCGAAGAGTGTATTGAGGTGTTTTTAAGAGAACAGTCCCAGCTCTTTGATGAACCGGTTGCCACAACGCCGGAAGAGGCGGAGGCATTTCTGGAAGACTGTATGGCAGTCGTACTGGATTCTATCGAAGAGGTCAAGGAATATCTGGATGAGTCCGGAGCGGACGTGGACGGTATGACGATGCAGGAAATCGAAGATGCATCAGAAGTGTTCGCGCTTCCGGGAGGACAGTACCTGGTTGTAGAAGGATAAAAAAGCCGGGGCAGCATATCAGTCTGCCTCGGCTTTTTTCAGCGCTTTTTGTATGGTGTCGAGAATCAGATTGGATGTATAGGAGTCATCCTCGCCGGCACTGATCCGGCTGGTAGACTGACTTTCGATAATCTGACCGGCGATCTCCTCCATGGCCGGCTGTACCAGCGGGTACATGGTTTCCACGCTTTCATCCAGGTTGGAGAAGCGGATGGAGTTGATGTGATTTTTGTCCACGGACACTTCCACTTCCAGAGGGGTATTGTTCAAAGTCATGCTGGCGGTATAAATGCCGGGCGTGTATTCTTTTGCGGTCTGTTTCCCTTTGGAATGGTCCGGGAGAAACATAAACACAAGCAGAAGAATCAGAAGGATGCCAAGGGCAGCGAAGACCACCGTATAGATGATTTCCTTCATGTGGAATACAACAATTTTTGTTTTGGAACTCATTGGTGAAAAGGGCCTCCTTTCCGTGAGATGGAAAATCCTGTCGTGTCACGGGATTTTGTCTTTTATAGTATATATGTAACAGCAGAAAGAATTATGCAGCGTTGCCAAAAGCGTTTTTTTGCGTTAGAATAAAAAGATACGAAAAAAGAGAGGTACAGACGTATGTTTATTATAGCAGGATTAGGAAATCCGGGAGCAAAGTATGAAGGAACCAGACATAATGTTGGATTCGATGTCATAGATAAAATTGCGGAAGAATACCATATAGCAGTGGATACAAGAAAACACCGGGCGCTGATTGGCAAAGGTGTCATAGACGGAGTCAAGGTGATACTTGCCAAGCCTCAGACATTTATGAATTTAAGTGGAGAGAGTATCCGGGAGCTGACGGACTATTATAAAGTGGACGAGACTTCAGAGTTGATCGTCATTTTTGATGATATCAGCCTGGATGTGGGACAGCTGAGACTTCGGAAAAAGGGAAGTGCCGGCGGCCACAATGGGATCAAGAGCATCATTTCACATCTTGGACATGATGTGTTCATGCGTGTAAAAGTCGGGGTCGGAGAGAAACCAAAAGGTTATGATCTGGCGGATTATGTGCTGGGCCATTTCTCAAAAGAGGAAAAGGAAAAGATGGAAGAGGCATATGAAAAAGCGGTACAGGCAGTCAGAATGGCTGCCGCAGGTGAGATTGACGAGGCAATGAATCAGTTTAACCGCAAAGGTTGATGGGAAGGAGCAAAGAAAAATGAAGGCTTTTACGGAACCCCTTTTGGAGCTTGCGGAATTTGAGTCCATTCAAAAGACAAAATTCAAGGGAAAAGGGATGATTCAGATCGCTGGAAGTACCGGTTCGCAGAAAAGCCACCTTGCGTATGCTCTTTCTGAGGACAGCAGCCGGGTGCTTTATGTCACGGCAGATGAGGAAAAGGCCAAGGAAGTCCTGGAGGAATATGAGTTTCTGGAAGGAGAAGCACGGTACTATCCGGCTAAGGATCTGCTTTTTTATCGGGCGGATATCCGGGGAAAATATCTGCTTCAGCAGAGAATGGAAGTCCTGAAAGCACTGAGAGAATCGGAAAAGGTCACTGTGATTACGACAATGGATGCCCTGATGGACGGTGTGCGGCCGCCTGAGGAAATCGACAGTGAGATTTTTTCCATTGCATCCGGGGATATCATGGATCTGGAGGAACTTCTGGGCAGACTTTCCGCAATGGGATATGACAGGGAAGCGGAGATTGAAGGACCGGGGCAGTTTGCAGTGCGCGGAGGGATTGTCGATATTTTTCCGCTGACAGAGGAGCTTCCGGTAAGGATTGAGTTTTGGGATGATGAGATTGACTCGATTCGTACGTTTGATGTGGAGACGCAGCGGTCGGTGGAAAACCGGGCACAGATTACGGTTTATCCTGCCAAAGACGAGGCGGACCCGGGAAGAGAAGTCTCTTTTCTGCGCTATTTTGATCCGGAACAGTCCTTGCTGTTTCTGGATGAGCCGGGGCGGCTCCGGGAGCGTGGCGCAACGGTAGAAGAAGAGGTCAGTCAGGCGCGAGAGAGAAGAGAAGAGGAAGAAAAACTTTCGGAAGATGAAAAAGATATCCATGTATTTTCCGTCCATGAGGTTACAGGGCTTCTCAATCAATATCACAGCATCGGATTTACAGCCCTGGAGGGAAAGCTCAAAGATTTTCTGATCCGGAATACATACAGTATTCTGACCAGAAATGTAAATCCATACAACAGCAGTTTCGACGTTTTGACAAGGGATCTGAAACGTCTGAAGAGAAACGGGTACCGGGTCATCCTGTTGTCCGGTTCCAGAACCAGGGCCAGGCGGCTTGCGGAGGATCTCAGGGACTATGACCTGAACAGTTATTACGATGAAGATCCGGACAGGCTGGTGAAGCCAGGGGAGATCCTGGTGTCCTACGGACATGTAGCGGCAGGGTATGAATACCCGATGCTGAAATTTACCGTCATTTCGGAAAGCGATATTTTCGGAAAAAAGAAAAAGAAAAAGCGGAGAAAGGTTTATGAAGGAGAAAAGATCCAAAGCTTTACCGATCTGAAGCCCGGAGATTATGTGGTCCATGAAAATCATGGACTTGGAATCTATCAGGGAATTGAAAAAATAGAAATCGACCGGATCGAGAAAGACTATATGAAGATCTCCTACGCAGGGGGCGGAAATCTCTATATCCCGGCAACTCAGATGGACCTGATCCAGAAATATGCTTCTGCGGATGCCAAAAAGCCGAAACTGAACCGGCTGGGGGGACAGGACTGGGAGCGCACCAAGACGCGGGTGCGCAAGGCCGTCCAGGAGATCGCGCGGGATCTGGTGGAGCTCTATGCGGCAAGACAGGAAAAGGAAGGCTACGCATATGAGCCGGACACGGTATGGCAAAAGGAATTTGAAGAGATGTTTCCTTTTGAGGAGACGGATGACCAGCTTGCGGCAATCGAAGAGACAAAAAAAGATATGGAAAGCCATAAAATCATGGATCGTCTGATATGCGGGGACGTAGGGTTTGGAAAGACCGAGGTGGCCGTGCGCGCGGCGTTCAAGGCAGTGCAGGAAAATAAGCAGGTAGCCTTTCTGGTGCCGACCACCATCCTGGCCCAGCAGCATTATAATACACTGGTTCAGCGGATGAAGGATTTTCCGGTTCGGGTGGACCTGATGTGCCGTTTCCGGACTCCGGCCCAGCAGAAGAAGACACTGGAGGATCTGAAAAAGGGACAGGTGGATATTCTGGTGGGAACGCACAGGATCTTGAGCCAGGATGTGTGTTTTAAAGACCTGGGACTTCTGGTGATCGATGAGGAACAGCGGTTTGGGGTACAGCACAAGGAAAAAATCAAAAAGCTTCGTGAAAATGTTGATGTTCTGACTTTGACAGCTACTCCGATTCCAAGAACGCTTCACATGAGCCTGATCGGCATCCGGGACATGAGTGTGCTGGAGGAAGCTCCGATGGACCGGATGCCGATCCAGACCTATGTCATGGAATATCAGGATGAGATGGTGCGGGAGGCAATCGTACGGGAACTCTCCAGGCAGGGACAGGTATATTATGTTTATAACAAAGTCAAGGATATTGCGGAGATTACAGCCAGAATCCAGAATCTGGTTCCGGAAGCTACCGTTGCCTATGCCCACGGCCAGATGCGGGAGCATCAGCTGGAGCGGATTATGTATGATTTTATCAATGGAGATATCGATGTCCTTGTCTCGACCACCATTATCGAAACCGGGCTTGATATTTCCAATGCCAATACAATGATTATTCATGAGGCGGATAAGCTGGGACTGGCACAGCTTTACCAGCTCAGAGGAAGAGTCGGGCGCTCCAACAGGATGGCCTATGCATTTTTGCTTTACCGCAGAGACCGGATGTTAAAAGAGGTGGCGGAAAAACGGCTTGCCGCGATCCGGGAATTTACGGATCTTGGTTCCGGGTTTAAGATTGCAATGCGGGATCTGGAAATCCGCGGAGCCGGAAATCTTCTCGGAGAAGCCCAGCATGGTCATATGGAGGCAGTCGGTTATGATCTGTACTGCAAGATGCTCAATGAAGCTGTCAAGAGCATGAAATCCGGAGCTTCTCAGGATGAAGTGGAAAGCTTTACTACCACCATCGACCTGAACGTGGATGCGTTCATACCATCTTCCTACATTTCAGATGAATATCAGAAGCTGGATATCTACAAGCGGATTGCTCTGATTGAGACGGAAGAAGAAATGGATGATATGATGGAGGAGCTCATTGACCGGTTTGGAGATATTCCGAAAAAGGTACAGAAGCTGATTCTGATCGCGAGGCTGAAAGCGCTGGCTCATTCGGTCTATGTAACAGCTATTGAACAGAAAGGAAACCGGCTGAAGATTACGATGCATGAACGCGCAAAAGTACGCGGCGAGGAGATTCCAAAGCTTCTGGAGCGCAGAAAAGGCGATCTGATCTTCAAAAATGATACCCCTCCGTATTTCCTCTATGAACAGAAAAAACGGAATCTCAGGGAAAAAGATCCGGACATTCTGGAAGTCGTGAAAAATCTGTTAAATGATATAAAAACATTGATTGTCCATGGAAAAACAGATATAATAGGATAGTTAGAAATACGAAGGAGGCTTTTGACGGATATGAAAAAGCGTTTGGCAGTAGTCCTTTTGGCTGCCGCTGTGGCAGCGGGGGCGATGGCAGGCTGCGGAAAGCAGACGATAGAGGACAGCGATGTTGTAGCAACCGTAGGAGATACAGAAATTAAAGGAAATGTGGCAAATTTTTATGCGAGATATCAGCAGGCAATGTATGAAACATATTATGGTTCCATGATGGGAGATAATATGTGGAAAACAGAAGTCGAAAAGGGAAAAACGTATGAGGAGACCGCAAAAGAGACTATCATGCAGTCTTTGGAAGAGCTGTATCTGGTAAATGAACACGCAGAAGACTACAAGGTTTCGCTGACAGATGAGGAAGAACAGTCCATCGAGGATGCGGCGGATCAGTTTGTGAAAGATAATGATGAGGATGTCAGAGATGCAATATCCGGAGACAAGGATACGGTAGAAGAAGTGATGAAACTCTTTACCATCCAGCAGAAGATGCAGACGGAGATGCTAAAAGACGTAGACCGGAATGTCTCAGACGAAGAGGCGGCTCAGAAGGCCATGCAGTATGTAGCCTTTACCTACTCGGATCAGAAGGATTCCCAAAGCAGTGATTCAGATAGTACGACGGATACGAAAGAGGAGGCAAAGAAAAAAGCGGATACGTTTTTCGATGCAGTCAAAGGCGGTGCCGATTTTGGACAGGCAGCAGAGGATCAGGACAAGTCCGCCATTGATCTGACGTTCGATTCCAGCACGACTTCCCCAAACGAGGAGCTGATTCAGGCTGCAGACAAGCTGGAAGCAGGACAGGTGACAGATGTCATTGAGACGGATACAGGGTATTATGTAGGAAAGGTGACATCCACTTTTGATCAGGCTGCAACGGACAGCAAGAAGCAGGAGATTATCTCCCAGCGGGAGTCTGAGAAGTACAATGAAATTGTGGAAGATTGGAAAAAGGACACCAAAATCAAAGAAAATAAGGATGTCTGGAAAAAGATCGATTTCAATGGACAGGGAGTTGCAATCAAGACGGAGGACAACAGTACAGATGATGGCAGCGATTCCTCAGATTCCGACAACACAGAGGACAACAGCGGATCTGCGGATTCCGACAACACGGATGACAGCAGCGGTTCCGATCAGACCAATGACAAAGAAAATACAGAAAATACAGAGGAAGCAGCCCAGTAGGCTGCTTTCTCTTTCTGCTTTTTTATTCAAAGAATGTGCTGACGAGTTCGTTTACCAGCTTGCCGTCGGCTTTTCCTTTCACCTTCGGCATCAGCTCTTTCATGATTTTCCCTTTGTCTTTTGCTGTCGGGTGATCCAGTCCCATCTCTGAGAGAACAGAGGTGATGATGGATTTGATTTCTTCTTCGCCCATCATTTTCGGGGCAAATTCTTCCAGGACGGCAATTCTTGCCCGGCACTCTTCGATAATCTCGGTACGGTCTGCCGGAGTCATTTCCAGTGTCTCTTTTGTCTGTTTGATTTCCTTTAAGACAACCTGTACTTCCTCTGCCTCAGTCAGATCTTCCCGTTTGTCGATTGCTTTATTTTTCAGAGCGGCGAGAAGAGAGGACAGTGTCTCTTTTCTTGCCTTGTCGCCGGCTTTCATGGATGCGACCATTGCGTTTCTTACGTCGTCAATTTTGCTCATAGCTTTTTGGACCTCCTAATGGTTTTTTTCTATTTTACTCTCTTCTATGAGAAAGTGCAAATAGAATAAAATTTTTCCTTTTGCAGATACTAGCCTTATGTGAAACCGTGGAAAACCGGTTGAATTGTGAAATGGAGGGAACTGGAGGAAATGAAAGCGACAGGAATTGTGAGGAGAATTGACGACCTGGGCCGGGTGGTTGTCCCGAAAGAAATACGGAGAACACTTGGTATACGGGAGGGAACTCCTCTGGAAATTTTTACGGGACAGGACGGCGAGGTGATCCTGAAGAAATATTCTCCCCTTGGGGAAATACACACGTTTGCCCAGCATTATGCAGAGAGCCTGGCTCAGGCATCGGGAATCCTTTCCTGTATTACAGACATGGAAAAGGTCATTGCCGCTTCTGGATCCGGAAGAAAGGAGACGGCAGAGCAGGAACTGGCGGAGGAGTTTGTCCAGCTCCTGGAAGAAAGAAAGCCGGTGGCCATAAGCAGGGAGGAGGCATCCCGGTTCCGTTTTTTAAAGGGGAGGACAGCGGACTGTGAGGAGATGGTGATCAGTCCGGTTATTTCCGGAGGTGATGTCATCGGAGGGGTGCTGCTCATCCGGATGGAAAAGGAGAAGGGCGTTTCCGGGGAAATCTGTCAGAAACTGGCGCAGTGCGCCGCCGTATTTCTGGGAAGCCAGATGGAACCGTAGTCATAAGAAACCGGTCAGCATCATACAATAGTCTTAGAAAGAAAGGGACAAGGAGGATGCGATGAGAGTAAAGGGACAAAAATCCGGTATCATGAGGATTTTTCAGGCGCTTCTGGTATCTTATATCGTTACCGGAATCCTGCTTTTAGTGCTGGCGGTGCTGCTTTATAAACTGAATCTGGACAAAGGAACTGTGACTGCAGGAATTACCGGAATCTATGTGGTCTCTGCATTTGCCGGAGGATTTCTGATCGGGAAACTGCAAAGAGTAAAGAAATTTATCTGGGGGCTGATTCTGGGCATTTCCTATTTTCTGCTGCTGGTGCTGGTCACCTTTGGCGTCTACCACACCCTTCAGGGAGATGCAGTACAGATTGTGACGACGTTCATCCTGTGCGCAGCAGGAGGAATGCTGGGCGGAATGCTCTCCTGAAACAGAAAACTCTGATGGCCAAAATACGGTCAAAAAAAGGGCTTTAAAAAAGAAGAAGCCTATGCTATAATAACTTCTAGCAAAATGCATAAGGAGGAGATCAGGATGAAACACATTAAAACATTAAATACACAGACATTAAACAGCACAATGAAAAAAGGCGGATGCGGAGAATGCCAGACATCCTGCCAGTCAGCATGCAAGACTTCCTGCACAGTAGGAAATCAGACCTGCGAGCAGAAGAAATAAGCAGACGGAATTTATAAATGAAATGTACAGGACAGCGGCTTTTTGGTCGCTGTCTCTTGATGTCTACAGAAAAAAAGAAAGGGGTACCTACAAGTGATCCATCAGT